>NZ_JAPVYQ010000015.1:0-59656 GCF_041431935.1 Streptococcus sp. 27098_8_99
CGAAATCGAATTCTAACGAATTACCGATTTCTGTCCCACTCTCTTTTTCATGTTAGTCTTTCTTTGTTTTACGAGAGAGGCCAAAGGCAGCGCTCATGCTAAGAAGACCAAGGCCAAGAGTTGTCAAGGCAATTGAGGTCTTGCTTCCTGTATTTGGAAGACTTGCTTCTTTTTGAGGAAGAGCTGCAGGTGCGATATAGACTGCTGTTTTGGCAGGCTCGTTTTTAGCAGGTGTGAATACAGTCGGTTTCGCAGGGGTTACAACAGCCGGTTTTTGAGGAGTAGGAGTCGGTGTTGCAGGCGTTTGGATGCTAGGTGTTTGTGGTTTTGCTTTCGCCACACGATGAGTTTTTGAGATCAACTCATACTTGTCTGTTTGGACTTTGAAGACACGACCTTTTTGGACAGTTTCAACGACTTTATTGGCAAATTGAACGTTCAACAAGTTAGCAAAGTTTTTGTCGATATCTAGGTAGAGACCATTTGTTCCATTGACCAATGGATCAAAGTCTTTTTTTTCACGTGTTTCACCAACCACTGTCAAAGAGATACCAGCATCTTGAAGGGCTTTCAGTGTCGCTTCTTTGGTTGGTGTATCCTTTGTAAGATCAATGTCCTCATCTGTAATCAAGAAAGCAAAGCGATGGTTGTTTGCCCCAGTCCCCCAGTTGTAGTCTCCTGAAGTGGCAATATGGTGTAATGGAACAGTAGCATTTTCATAGTAGCCTTTAGTTTTGATGGTTTTCAAAGCAGAAATGAAACTTTCTGGATCACTTGTGAACTTAGATCCATTGAAATCATGGTATTTAACTTCACTAGCTCTTTCGTATTCAACCAATCCTAAACGAGCTTGAATATTTTTTGCCGATAGATTGCGAACGAAGGTCTCGACATTCTTCATCGTATCCCTGATGTGAGAATCCATTGAAGTTGATTTGTCAATGACAAAGACGATGTCTGATGTTGCTTGAACTTCTTTTTTATTGACCACATCGGCTTCTTTTGTCACTTCGACTACAGTTGTTTTATTAACTGTTTCAGTTGTTGTCTCAGTGTAGTCCGCTGTTTCCTTGGTTGATGTAGCTGTCTTAGTAGATGAGACCGGTTTTGAAGTGCCAACAGGTGTGTTTGGATCTGCTAAGCTAGTCGTTTTGATGGTTGCTGTTGAAGTAGTGGTGGTGTCTGCACCGTCTGTTTTAGCAGATGGGCCAGTTTTTTTGACGTCCACAGCGATGATATCCCCAGTTTTTGCTTTATCAGCAGGAACAACTGGTGTATTGGCTTTGGCGTTGATTTCTTCTGTTGCAGCCGTGATAGGTGATTTTGCGGCTGTAGTAGCTGCAGGAGCAGCTTGACTTGTGCTAGGTGCAACGTCGTCAGCAGAAGCAATAGTCGTTCCTGTGAAGACAGTTCCTAAAACAACGGAAGCTAAAGTTAAAGTTTGTTTACGTGAAATAGTATATTTTTTCAAAATACGTCCCCTTTTTAATAAACTTTTTTCTATCATACAGGTTTTTGAAAAACTTGTCAACGGTATAATAATCAAGGGTTTTGCCGACTTTTATATCCCTAATTATTGATAAAAAGCTGAGCGAGAAAAATATACACAAAATAATTTAAATATACAAAGTGTGCAAAAGAAAATAGGATTCCCACAAATTTGCAGGAATCCTTATTTTATCGGTATTTCTCCTCTATTTTTTAGTCGTAAAAAATACTAGCTAGTCACTTTATTTATGTTTCTAAATCAACACATAGGTTTCAACCGCTTGCCCAGCCCCGTTTTCATTATTGTCCTTTGTCACGACTGCTGCTTCGTCTTTCACCTCTTGAGGAGCGTTGCCCATAGCGACACCGATGCCTGCTTTTTTGAGCATAGGAAGGTCATTGAAGTTGTCCCCCATGGTGAGGACTTCTTCTAAGCTCAAGTGGTAGTGGTTGGCGAGTTCAACCAGAGCATCCTCTTTAGAGACGTGCTTAGCAGTAACTTCTAGGTAGTTGGCTTTGGAGAGATAAAAGGCGGTAGAAGGGAAGTCATCGGCAGAAATAGCACGATAGAGGGCTTGGATCTCTTCTGCTTCTCCAATTAAGAGCAATTTGTGGAGGGGCTTTGTCATATCCAGCAAAGGATCCAATAGGGGAAGAATAAGAGGTTTTTCCCCTGTAATCCGGGCTTCCTCTCGGCTCCATTGGTCGAGATGATCGGTCATCCAGTCTTTTCCGCTATAGAGGTTGATCGAAACTTGAGGGAAGTGTTGGTTGGCCCAGTCGATAAACTGACGAGCTTCATTCTTGTCTAAGGGATGCTCAAACAGAACCTGCTCGCCTTTTTGAATCAAGGCCCCGTTGTAGCAGGCCATGGGGCAGTCTTCTATACCGAGTTCTTTGGCAATGGGTGCCATTCCTTTGGGGGAGCGAGCAGAGGCTAGCACGAAAGGGATCTCTTCACGCTTTAAATCTGGGATCAATGCTGCCAACTCTGGGTCAATCTGATGGTGGTCATTTAAGATGGTGCCATCGATATCGCTGATGATGAGACGAATGTGAGACATAAAGATTACCTCCTAATAGAGAATAGTGGTTTCGTTGCCGACTTGTTTCAGGATGTCAGGGCTTGGTTTTTGATCAGTAATCCAATAGTCAAATTGCTTGAGACGAGCGAGATAATAGTTGGCATTTTGGGAGAACTTGCTGCTTTCTGCTACAAGGATCTTGGTACGAGTTCGTTCAAAGACGAGGGATTTGACGGCAACGTCTTCGGCATCCTCAAAGGTGACTTCTCCATTGGCTAAGCTACTCGCTCCAAAAAAAGCCAGATCAAAGCGAAGATTGTCCAGTATTTGTGCTTGATTCGCGTCATAGTAGAAGCGGTTTTTGGGATAGAATTTTCCTCCTAAGAGATGAAAGTCAACCTGGGAATGGCTACTGAGTTGGATAGCATTGTCAAGGGAGTGCGAATAGACTGTAAGATCTCCATCAAGCAGGCCTGCCAGCAAAGTGATTGAGGTAGAGGCATCGAGAAAGATCACTTGGCCATTTTGGATCCATTGCAAGGCTTTTTGAGCCATGGCAGTCTTTTCCTTGTTGGCCTTTTGACTGCGGTCTAGATAAGAAGGGCCAGGTTCTTTGTTTAAGGGAAGGAGACCACCGTGTGTCCTGCGAACCAGCTGGCGTTGGCTAAGGAGAGCGAAGTCACGACGGATGGTATCTTTTGAGACCTTGAAGTAGTCGACCATTTCTTTGGCCGATAGTTGTTTTCGCTCTTCTAAAAGTTCTAGGATTTTTTCGAGTCGCTGTTCCTGATACATGAGCTTGCTCCTTATTTCTGTTCTTGCCTATATTTTACATTATCTATTAAGCCAATGCAAGTGTTTTTAATTATTTTTAAGCGTTTGTGATCTTTTTTCTTGCAAACCCTTATTCTGACGTTTGTTTTAAAGGGGGAATTCTGCTATAATATGTCAAAATAACGTGGAGGTTTCCTTATGGCCAGTGAATATGAAAAAATGATTGCGGGTGATTTTTATAGACCTGCTGACCCTGAATTACGGGCTTTGGCCCAAGCCTCTCGGGAGAAACAAGAAGCCTTTAACCAAGAGGTGGATCCCCCAAAAGGGGTAGCTATCATCAAAGAGTGGTTTGGTTCAACCGGTGAAAACCTCTATCTTAATCGCCAGGTTCTTGTAGATTATGGGGTTAATATCCATCTGGGAGAAAATTTCTATGCCAATTACAATTTGACCATGTTGGATGTATGTCCCATTACGATTGGAAAGAATGCCATGATTGGTCCTAACTGCCAATTCTTGACCCCCTTGCACCCACTGGATCCAGACGAGCGCAATTCTGGTCTCGAGTACGGGGCGCCGATTACGATAGGAGATAACTTCTGGGCAGGAGGAGGGGTCACCATCCTTCCTGGTGTCACGCTGGGTGACAATGTGGTTGCTGGCGCAGGAGCAGTGGTCACAAAATCCTTTGGAGACAATGTGGTCCTTGGAGGAAATCCAGCCCGTGTCATTAAAGAAATACCCGTTAAAAAGGAGAAGGAATGATCCATAAACATGAAATACCCATTTTAGAGTTTGATGACAATCCACAGGCAGTCATTATGCCGACCCATGAGGGGTTAGACCTGCACCTGCCTGAAAAATGCGTTTATGCTTTCTTAGCGGATGAGATTGATCGCTTTGCCAAAACTGTTGGAGCTGAGCAAGTGGCTACCTTTATCTCAGCTACCAAGGCTTATCCAGTCTATGTTCTGGAGCACCAAGGGGAGAAACTCTGCTTGGCACAAGCGCCAGTTGGATCTGCACCTGCTGCCCAATTCATGGATTGGTTGATCGGCTATGGGGTGAGGAAAATCATTTCCTCAGGAAGCTGTGGCGTCTTGGTGGACATGGAAGAAAATGCCTTTTTGATCCCGACCAAGGCCTTGCGAGATGAGGGAGCCAGTTACCATTATGTAGCGCCATCTCGTTATATCGAAGTGGACAGTCGTGCACTGACCGCCATCGAAACTGTCTTGAAAGGAAAAGATATTCCTTATCAAGAGGTCATGACCTGGTCGACGGACGGTTTTTATAGAGAAACACCTGACAAGGTAGCTTATCGCATTGAAGAAGGGTGCCGTGTTGTGGAGATGGAGTGTGCCTCACTTGCAGCAGTCGCCCAGCTTCGTGATGTAGTTTGGGGCTTGCTCCTATTTACCGCAGATTCTCTTGCAGACCTGGAAAATTATGACCAGCGTGACTGGGGGGCTGAAGCTTTTGAGAAGGCCCTAGAATTGTGCCTAGAGATGGTTCATCACTTGTAGGTCTTTTCACTTTTTATGATACAATGAAGCTATGTTAGTCAAATTATTTTTTAAACAATGGCAGGCCAAAATTAAAAGCCTGTCTCCGGCAAGGCGAATCTTTCTCAGCTTTGCCTTGGTTATCCTGGTGGGCTCGCTCTTATTGAGTCTGCCTTTTGTCCAGCAAGCGAGCTCAAAAGCAGGCTATATCGACCACCTCTTTACAGCGGTCTCCATGGTCTGTGTGACGGGGCTCTTTACCCAGTCGGTGGCTTCGACCTATAATGGTTGGGGGCAATTGATTTGTATGCTCTTGATCCAGATCGGAGGCCTAGGGATCTTGACCTTTATTGGTCTCTTCTTTATGGAAGGTCGCCAAAAACTTAGTTACAAGGACCGGCAGACCATTCGGGACAGTTTTAGTTTTAGCAATAACCAGAGCTTAGCCCGTTTTGTCCGCTCCATCTTTATTACGACCTTTACCATCGAAGGGGTGGGGGCCTTGCTCCTCATGACCCGCTTTATCCCTCGCTTTGGCTGGGGCCATGGGATCTTTAACTCCATCTTTGTTGCGGTCTCGGCCTTTTGTAATGCGGGCTTTGATAATTTTGGAGGCGATAGCATGATGAGCTTCCAGACCGATTGGTTGGTCAATCTGACCTTGTCTGCCCTTATTATTACTGGGGGCTTGGGCTTCATGGTCTGGTTTGACCTAGCCACCAAGGCCCGTAATCAATCGGGACGGCGAACTCTTCGCTTCCATACCAAGGTGGTTCTCTGGTTAACAGCGGCGATCCTTCTCTTTGGGACAGTGACTAGTCTTTTGACCGAGTTTGATAATCCGGCAACCATTGGGGCCCTTCCATTAGGAGAGAAGATCTTGGTCAGCTTCTTCCAAACCGTCAGCATGCGGACAGCTGGTTTTGCATCCTTAGATTATACAGCAGTCCGACCAGTGACGCTCTTCGTCTATCTCTTGCAGATGTTTTTAGGTGGAGCGCCAGGCGGGACAGCAGGGGGCATGAAGATCACCACCTTCCTGGTCCTCTTGCTCCTGGCTCGGAAGGAACTATTGGGGCTACCACATACCAATTTAGGAAAACGTACGATTTCACCAGACATTGTCCAACGTTCCTTTGGGACGGCGGTGATTTTCCAGTTGACCTTCTTAGTGGGTCTATTAGGAATCTGTTTGGTGACGCCGGATGGCCAACGCTTTATTTATTTGGTCTTTGAGGTAGTATCGGCTCTAGCGACAGTAGGCGTGACAGCCAATGTGACCTCGACCTTAAATGGAGCAGGGCTGGGGATCATCATGGTGCTTATGTTTATCGGTCGGATCGGCCCTTTGACCCTCATGGTTAGCTTGAACAATTACCAAGCCAAGAAAGCAGATACCTTGCAGTATGCCAAGGCAGACATCATTATCGGATAGGAGAAACTCATGGCGAATCGAACCATTGGAATTTTAGGATTAGGAATTTTTGGACAGAGTGTCCTGAAAACCCTGCAAGACCAGGATGTGGATATTATTGCGATTGATGATCACGCAGATGTGATCAACCAATATGAATCCATGATTACGACTGGAATTGTTGGAGACATTACAGAAATGGACCTCTTGGATGCAGCAGATATTGGGAACTGTGACACAGTCGTGATCGCGACCGGTGAAAATCTGGAGTCCAGTGTGCTGGCTGTCATGCACTGTAAGGCGCTTGGAGTCGAGCACGTCATTGCTAAGGTCAAAAACGAAGTGACCAAAGAAGTTCTGGAAAAGATTGGGGCTGATCTGGTTATCCTGCCGGAGGTAGAAGCAGGCATGTCCCTCGCTAAAATGATTCTTTTCCAACATCGGATTGAAGTTTTCCAGTTGGATGAAGAAGTGGTGGTGGTCGAGTTTACGGTTCCAGCTAGCTGGGTAGGAAAAAGTATCCGAGACTTGGAAATCAGAGACCAATATCAACTCAATATCATCGGCTATCGAGATGGAGAAGACCAGCCCCTACGGAGCCAGCTGGGCCCAGATTTTGTTTGGCCAGCTGAGGTACACGTGATGGCAGTGACAGACAATCAGTATTTGGACAGAATCCAAGACTTGTTAGACTAATCGTTTCAGAATGTTGATCACCTATTTTTTAACTAAAATAGGTGAAATGATTCTGCAGAAAAATGATTTTTAATTTTTACTCCGCAGACGCCCTCTGTATCTTAATTTAGTCATGGAACTTCCTTGATTGCTGAAATCATCCACCGGATAATTTCACCTAACGTCCGTCATCAAGGTCGTCAAGAATCTCTTGCCATTTTTCCTCATGCATGCCTTGGCAGATATGTTTGGATCGAGTCTCATGTATCTCTTGATCCATTGGGGAAGTTGATCTTATAAAATGTTAGGAAAGGCTCTGTCAGGTGTTGACAGGCTTTTTTTTGAGTGCTATAGTAAAATCGTAAACGCTTACATGGTGAGGCGAAGCAGATAAAAAGCGGAGGAACGACAAATGGCAGGATCAGTGATACAGGGAGAGAACTACCGAATCTCCGTATTAACGGAATCTTTGGTGCGCTTGGAATACTCAGAGGATGGTGTTTTTGAAGATGGTCAGACGCAAGTTGTGCAAAATCGTGATTTTGGACCTGTTGCCTGTGAGGTCGTAGAGACAGAAGAGGTCCTCGATCTGCATACGGAGCATCTCCACCTTCATTTTGAAAAGGGACCTTTTACACCGGATCGGCTTTTTATCGAGCTCAAGGGTCAGTATGCAGTCTATGGTAGCCGGTGGCACTATGGAGATCAGCCTGAGACCTTGAAAGGGACCAGTCGGACGCTTGACGAGGTCGATGGAGCTATGGAGTTGGAAGATGGGATCTTGAGCAAGGCCGGTTATGCTCTTTTGGACGATTCCAGTTCCTACTTGTATGATGTCGAAAGCGGATTTAGAGCACGGCCATGTCCAGAAGTGGATCTGTATTTCTTCGGTTATGGGCGCGATTATCTAGGGGCCTTGAAAGATTTTTACCATCTGACGGGACAACCCCCCCTCTTGCCACGTTATGCTCTGGGAAACTGGTGGAGTCGGTATTGGCCTTATACCAGTCAGGAGTATACAGATTTAATGGATCGTTTCAAGGCTGAAGGGGTGCCTTTAGCTGTCAGTGTGATCGATATGGACTGGCACAAGACAGCGATTCCTGCTCGTTTTGGAAGTGGTTGGACGGGCTATAGTTGGAACCGGGACTTGATTCCTGATCCAGCTGCCTTCTTACATGGTCTGCATGAGCGTGGTTTAAAAGTGACCTTAAATGTCCATCCAGCAGATGGCATTCGCGCCTTCGAAGAAGCTTACCCCATGGTCGCAAAACGCTTGGGATTAGATGCGGAAAAAGAAGAAGCGGCTAGCTTTGACTTTTACAGTCCAGCCTTTCGCGAAGCTTATTTCGAAGATGTCCACCATCCCTTGGAAAATCAAGGAGTCGACTTTTGGTGGATTGATTGGCAGCAAGGTAGTCATGGCAAGATGGATCCCCTTTGGTTGTTAAATCACTATCATTATCTAGACAATTGCCGAAAAGGCCAAGCTGGTCTCATCTTATCGCGTTATGGGGGACCTGGCAGCCACCGGTATCCGATCGGTTTTTCAGGGGATACCATTGTGACTTGGGAATCCCTAGCCTTTCAACCCTATTTTACCAGCACAGCTTCAAATATCGGTTATACGTGGTGGAGTCACGATATTGGTGGCCATATGCGGGGTTACTATGATGAAGACTTGGCTCTTCGCTGGTTGCAATTTGGGGTCTTTAGCCCGATCAATCGTCTCCATAGTTCTTGTAATGCCTTTAACAGCAAGGAACCGTGGTTTTACTCGTCTGAGACCTGTCGCTGGATGAAGCAGTATTTGCGCCTGCGTCACAGCTTACTGCCTTATCTTTACACCATGAATGTGGCGACGCATGAAGAAGGACTGCCTTTGGTTCAGCCCCTCTATTACCATTACCCAAACGAAGAAGAGGCTTATGAGGCTAAAAATCAATATTTCTTTGGTAGTGAACTCATGGTGGCCCCAATTACAGAGGCTCTGGATCCTGTCTATCATAGTGCTTCTGTGAGTGTTTGGTTCCCAGACGGAGTTTGGTATGATTTCTTCCATGATTGGAAGTACGAAGGGAAAGGCAAGCTTACAGTCTTTAGAGCTAGCCAGGATATTCCGGTCTTTGCGCGTGCAGGAGCCATCATCCCTATGGATGCACAACCGCAGACAGGGGTAGAGCTCCCAGAAATGCTGGACTGGCATCTTTTCCCAGGTGACAATCGTTCCTTCGTACTCGTTGAAGGAGAAGGAGATAACAGGGTTGAAACCCGCTTAACTGTCAATTGGGATGAAAGAAAGATTAGGCTGGATTTAACAGGTGATCGAACGCTGCTTCCTGAAAAGAGACAGCACCGGTTCTTCCTCCATACCTTAGAGACAGCTCCTATCTTAGTGGACAATCACAGTCAGGAGATTGCGATGGGTGAGCTGCAATCGCGTCCTACCGCAAAAGAAGATCGGATGTTTGAACTCTTGAAATCTGCCAACCTGGCCTACGATAGAAAGAATGAATTATTTGCGGCTTGTTCAACAGCCAAGGATTGGAAACAGTTGATGAAGATCATTACGCCGTTAGAGGAAGGTTTGCGTCAACGTCTCTTTGAAGTGATTTATTCCAGTGAAGAGGGAGAAGACTTGTAAACTCTTGCAATTTCACCCCCTATTTTTGTATGATGAAAGTGATTTCACAATCATAAAGGAGAAGAAAAAATGGAACAAAAATGGTGGCATAACGCCGTAATTTACCAAGTTTATCCAAAAAGTTTCAAGGATAGTAATGGCGATGGCATCGGGGATCTCAAGGGGATCACGAGCAAGCTAGACTATCTGGAAAAGCTAGGGATTACAGCCATCTGGCTCTCACCAGTCTACAAGAGTCCCATGGATGATAACGGCTATGACATCTCGGATTACGAGGATATTGCCTCCATCTTTGGTACCATGGAAGATATGGAAGAATTGATCGCAGAAGGTCAGAAACGCAAGATCAAAATCATCATGGACTTGGTGGTCAACCATACCTCTGATGAGCATGCTTGGTTTATCGAGGCGCGTGAAAACCCAGACAGTCCAAAGCGGGATTTCTATATTTGGCGCGATGAGCCCAATGGCATTATTTCTGCTTTTAGTGGCTCCGCTTGGGAGTTCGATGAAGCTTCAGGTCAATACTACCTGCATAACTTTAGCAAGAAGCAACCAGACCTTAACTGGGAAAATGAGGAGCTCCGTCATCAGATCTATGACATGATGAATTTCTGGATTGATAAGGGAATTGGTGGCTTCCGTATGGATGTGATCGATATGATCGGTAAGATCCCAGATCAGGAAATCATCAGCAATGGTCCCATGCTCCATCCTTACTTGAAGGAAATGAATCAAGCGACCTTTGGTGATAAGGATCTGCTCACGGTGGGAGAAACTTGGGGGGCGACTCCAGAGATTGCCAAGCAATACTCCAATCCGAAAAATCAAGAATTGTCCATGGTTTTCCAATTTGAACACATTGGCCTTCAATACCAACCGGGTCAACCAAAGTGGCACTACGCGAAGGAATTGGATGTACCTAAATTGAAGGAAATTTTCACTAAGTGGCAGACGGAATTAGGAGAAGAGGAAGGCTGGAATTCCCTCTTTTGGAACAACCATGATTTGCCACGGATTGTGTCAACTTGGGGGGATGATGGGGACTATCGTGTCAAATCTGCCAAGGCTTTAGCGATTCTGCTTCACTTGATGAAGGGAACTCCTTATATCTATCAAGGCGAAGAAATCGGGATGACCAACTATCCATTTAAGAGTCTTGAGGACGTAGAAGATATTGAGTCGATCAACTATGCTCATGAAGCCTTAGAAAAAGGCGTGCCGCTCGAAGTGATCATGGATCAAATCCGCCATATTGGTCGGGACAATGCCCGGACACCGATGCAGTGGAATGATGAAGCAGAAGCTGGCTTTACGACAGGTCATCCATGGCTTGCGGTCAACCCAAACTACAAAGAGATCAATGTGGAGGCTGCCCTAGCAGATCCAGACTCTATTTTCTATACCTACCAAGCCCTCATTGCTTTGAGAAAAGAGTACCCTTGGCTTGTGACAGCCGATTATGAATTGGTGGACGCAGCAGACAAGGTTTTTGCCTACAAGCGGGTAGAAGGAGAGCACGCCTATTTGGTGGTTGTCAATCTCTCCAGTCAAGAGCAAGACTTACCGCTCGTCAATGGGGTTGAAGAGGTTCTCATTGCCAATACCAAGGTAGAACAAGTCCTCGAATCAGGCAAGTTGGCCCCTTGGGATGCCTTCTGTGTTAAATTAGCCTAATGAAGCAAATGAAAAAATAGAGGAAATTACTTCCTCGTAGAAGCAGGTCTTTCTCGATAGAGAAGGCCTGCTTTGCTTTTTAGGGGCTGTTCTTCTAGCAGAATCCGCTCAAAATCCGCTCAAAAATGGTTTTGGGGATGCTTGGGTTATAGGAAATATTTATAAGAAGTCCTAGTTTTTGATTTTGATTTCTGCTCTCAAGGCCCATTAAATCTGTGTTATAGTTTTTGGCTATATCAAAATTCGTGTAAAAGCAATTATACAAGACGGCTATCTTCTGATATGATAGTGTCAATTAGAATTTTTGGAGGACACAACATGTCAACTACAATTATCGGTTTCCCACGTTTGGGTGAATTCCGTGAATTAAAATTTACAACTGAAAAATACTTTAGAAAAGAAATCTCAGCAGACGAGCTCTTGGCAGTTGCTAAAGACTTGCGTGCAAAACACTGGAACATCGTTAAAGAACAAGGCATCTCAGAGATTCCTTCAAATGACTTCTCACACTACGACAATTTCCTTGATGCAGCCTTCCTTTTCAACGTCGTGCCTGCATCTGTTCAAAACTTGGATTTGACAGACCTTGAACAATACTTCGCTTTGGCGCGTGGTTACCAAGGTGAAAAAGGGGATGTCCGTGCCCTTCCAATGAAAAAATGGTTCAACACCAACTACCATTACATCGTTCCCAAATTTGAAAAAACAACAGAAGTGAAATTGGCTGGTCACAAGATTTTTGATGAGTACCAAGAAGCTAAAGAATTGGGGATCAACACTCGTCCAGTAGTCGTTGGACCATTCACTTTCCTTCAATTATCTGACTTTGAAGATGGTGTGAAAGCTGAAGACTTCGTAGACAGCTTGGTTGCTGCTTACCAAGAAGTCTTTGCCAAATTGGCTGAGCTTGGTGCGACTCGTATTCAACTCGATGAGCCAGCTCTTGTCAAAGATTTGTCAGCTGAAGAAAAAGCTCTCTTCTTGAACCTCTACAACAAACTCTTGGCTGACAAGAAAGGCCTTGAAGTCTTGATCCAAACTTACTTTGGTGATGTTCGTGATGTCTACAATGACCTTGTGAACTTGCCAGTAGATGGTATTGGTCTTGACTTTGTTGAAGGGAAGAAAACGCTTGAATTGGTGAAAGGTGGCTTCCCAGCTGATAAGACCCTTTATGCTGGTATTGTGAATGGGAAAAACATCTGGCGCAACAACTATGAAAAGAGCTTGGAAATCTTGGATCAAGTTCCAGCTGAAAAGGTTGTCTTGACGACTTCTTGCTCCCTTCTTCATGTGCCATTTACAACGGCTAACGAAGATTTTGAACCAGCTATTTTGAACCACTTCGCCTTTGCAGTTGAAAAATTGGGTGAATTGCGTGACTTGGATGCCATCCGCAATGGTCAAGGGGCAGAAGCTCTTGCTGCCAACAAAGAACTCTTTGCAACAGAACGCGTTGGAGCAAATGCTGAACTTCATGCTCGCATCGCAGCTTTGACAGAAGCAGACTACACTCGTTTGCCAGCTTTCGCAGAACGTGAAGAAATCCAGAAAGAAGCCTTCAAGCTTCCAGCACTTCCAACAACTACCATTGGTTCATTCCCTCAAACCAAGGAAGTACGTGCCAAACGTTTGGCCTTCCGTAAGGGTGAATTGACACAAGAAGAATACGATGCCTTCCTTGCTGAAACGATCGACGAATGGATCAAATGGCAAGAAGAAGTTGGATTTGATGTACTTGTACACGGTGAGTTTGAACGAAACGACATGGTTGAGTATTTCGGTCAAAACTTGTCAGGTTACCTCTTCTCTAAAAACGGTTGGGTACAATCATACGGTATGCGTGGGGTGAAACCACCAATCATCTGGGGAGATGTGACTCGTCTTAACCCAATCACTGTAAAATGGTCTAGCTACGCACAAAGTCGTACAGATAAACCTGTTAAAGGGATGTTGACTGGACCTGTTACCATCCTTAACTGGTCATTCCCACGTGAAGATATCTCTATCAAGGATTCTACTCTTCAAATCGCTCTTGCCATCAAGGATGAAGTTCTTGACCTTGAAGCTGCAGGCGTGAAGATCATCCAAATCGACGAGGCTGCTCTTCGTGAAAAATTGCCACTTCGTCGTAGTGACTGGTATGAAGACTACCTTGACTGGGCGATTCCAGCCTTCCGTTTGGTACACTCAACTGTCGCACCAGACACACAAATCCACACTCACATGTGTTACTCAGAATTTACAGATATCATCCCTGCTATCGACAACTTGGATGCAGACGTTATCTCATTTGAGGCAAGCCGTTCAAACCTTGAAATCTTGGATGAGTTGAAAGCCAAAAACTTCCAAACAGAAGTTGGACCTGGGGTTTACGATATCCACTCACCACGTGTCCCACAAGACGGTGAAATTGATCACACCATCGAAGCAATCTTGGCTAAAGTACCAAGTGGCAAAGTTTGGATCAACCCTGACTGTGGTTTGAAGACTCGCGGAATTAAAGAAACAAAAGAAAGCTTGATCAAGCTCGTTAATGCTGCTAAAGAAGCGCGTGAACACTTGTAAGAAATGTTTCGAGGACCTTCTATCATCGTGTAGAGGGTTTTCGAATCGTTCCCTTATCCTAGAAATAGTGGCTCAGAGTTCTTGATCAAAGAAACAAAAGAAAAGGATAGAATATGTCACAACACACACCGTCTCTGTCATTTGAAGTTTTTCCTCCA
This sequence comes from Streptococcus sp. 27098_8_99, assembly GCF_041431935.1. NCBI lineage: Bacteria > Bacillati > Bacillota > Bacilli > Lactobacillales > Streptococcaceae > Streptococcus > Streptococcus sp. 27098_8_99. The sequence goes on from NZ_JAPVYQ010000015.1 coordinate 13,932, forward strand.
AATCCTGAAGTAGGCAATGCCAAACTCTTACGTGCTTTGGCGAATATGCAGGAGCTAGCCCCTCACTTTATCAGTGTGACCGCTAGCAATAACAAATACAATATCAAAGAGACGACGGTTGCTTTAGCCAATCATATTCAGAATGAATTGTCTATTCCGACCATTGCCCACTTACCGGCTATCTATCTCAGTAAGGAAAAGGTAGCAGATACCCTTCATGAGTTAGATCAAGTAGGAGTTCACCGGATCTTGGCCCTTCGTGGAGATATTATTCCTGGTGTGGAACCTTTAAAAGACTTTCGTTATGCAACGGACTTGATTGAATTTATTAAAACAGAAGCTCCTCACTTTGATGTGATTGGTGCTTGTTACCCAGAAGGTCACCCAGATTCTCCAAATCAAATTTCAGATATTCAAAATCTGAAAAAGAAAGTGGATGCTGGATGTTCGAGCCTAGTGACTCAACTTTTCTTTGACAATGAGCGTTTCTATGATTTTCAAGATAAGTGTACTTTAGCTGGGATCAATGTTCCTATTCATGCAGGAGTGATGCCGATTCTTAACAGAAACCAAGCCCTTCGTCTCCTCAAAACTTGTGAAAATGTTCATATCCCACGGAAGTTTAAAGCCATTCTAGACAAGTATGAGCATGATCCAGAATCTCTTCGCGCAGCTGGCTTGGCTTATGCAGTCGATCAAATCGTTGATTTGGTTACTCAAGATGTGGCAGGTGTCCATCTTTACACCATGAACAATGAAGATGTCGCTTACCACGTCTACCAAGCAACAAAGGCTTTATTTGCTCATCAACCGAATTTTGAAGTGAATTAATCAACACTTTTAGTAGGAAGTGTAGAGATTGAGAAAGAATAGTTCTCAGTCTCTTTTTATTCGGGTCAATCACTTGCTAAAAATCAACTTTTTTTTTATAGTATTAATATGAAGTTTTTGGAGGCGCTTGCAATGAAGAAAGAGCTTAAGCTGAAATTATTTGGACCCCCTAAGGTTGTTTTTAATCAGAAAGATATTCGTTTTTCTTTCTCGAAGATGGAGGCCTTACTTTATTATTTAGCAGTTATGGGCCAGGTCAACCGTGATGAAATCGCCGGTATTCTTTGGGGAGCTAAGGAAAACCAAGTAGCCCGCAAAAACTTACGGAATACGGTTTACCAAGCCAATAAAATCTTTGAGGGAGATATCATTGTCTCTCCAAGCCGGAGCAGTTTGGCTCTTAATCCTGATTTGAGTCTTTCTTTGGATGTCCAGCTCTTTGAAAGAGATCCACTAAGTGCCTTGGATCTTTATCGGGGAGACTTTTTAGAGGGCTTCTATGTCAAGGATGATGAAGACTTTGATCAGTGGGCTTCTCGCAAACGGGATGCTTATAGGAAGCTCTACGTCGAAAGCTGCTATCAAAAAATTAAAAAGGTCGGTTTCGGAGATCCTAGTATAGAACTCTTGCTCCATCATTTGGTAGAGCTGGATGAATTTGAAGAGAAAAACTACCAGCTCTTGATGGAGTATTATAGTTTCCATCACCAGCTAGGAAAATTTTTCGAGACCTATTATAAACTTGTCGATTTATTGGATCGCGAGCTCAGTGTGCGTCCCAGTCGAGCGATTGAGGAACTTTATCACTCCGTTTTGGAAGCCAAACGAACTCATAAACTGACGAATCGCTTGAATATCCGTGAACTTTCCTTTTTTGGCCGCAAACAAGAACTCTCACAACTCGAGGAATACCTTTCCTTAGTCGAGACGGGTGAAGCAGTAGGTCCTTTTCTCGTGATGGGGCAATCTGGTACAGGTAAGAAACGTCTGTTACGACAGTTGGTCTTGATGACCAATCGCAGTTTTAACTTTATCAAGGTTGAAGGAAAAGCTACTAGTCAACGCTACGAAGGAAGTATTTGGAATGATCTCAAACAGGCTCTAGAGAAACTGGGAGATGAGATGGGGATTCCATTTCTGGAAGGGGAGGATGATCTCATTTCAGTGTGGAATCAGCTTCAAGGCCTTAGCAAAGAAAAACCGCTCCTGATTCTTCTTGAAAATGCCCAGTGGATCGATGTAGTGTCTCTAGAAAAAGTGAAACAACTAGAAGAGCGAAGAAATCAGGAGAAATGGCAACTAATTTTTACAGCGGAAGAGCCCCTACCAGATTTCTTCGTCAACTTCTTGGGGGGCTTGAAGGTAGAGAAACGCTTGTCTCAACTAGAGTTGACCAATTTTGAACCAAGTGAAAGTCGTGCTCTCTTGAAAGGGGAACTGGGAGCTATAGAGCCGGCCGTGATAGAGCAGATGGTCGAATGGAGTGAAGGCAGTCCGTTCTTCCTGTCCAGCTATATCGAAGAGTGGAAAGAAAATGAAAATTTAGAGCCCTTGCCGGATATCATCCAAGCTTATCTTTCTCAGGAACTTGGAGATATGAGCAGTGAGGAAGAGGCCCTTCTTCACTACTTATCTTGTTTTCATAAGCCAATCTCCCTGTCTATCTTGGCGGAATTAACGGCTACAGAGCTTCCTGTTTTGACAGAATTAGTTGAGCCATTATCTGAAAGAGCGATCGTCTCAATCGTAGAAGAAGGGGAGGATCTCTTGGTTCAATTTTGCAAGCAATTGGTAGCCATGTACTTTTACCATCTCCTCTCGCCAGCTAGACGGCGCCTCTTTCACCAACAAATTGCGCAAAAATTGGAAGAAACCTTAGAAGATTCGACGGACCTTCTCTTTTATAAGGAAATTGCCTACCAATACAAACAATCGCAAAATCCCTTGCGCTCCTTATCGTTTGAGTTGACCTACTTAGAAGAAATCCTTCAGCTGGAGCATGAACTGTTTCCGATTTATTCCAAGGCAGATGAGGGGCTCCTATCAGATGGTACAAATAGCCATTTGGACATTTTGGGAGAGCTATCCCGCCTACGCCAAGAATTAGATAACCTATTTTCAAGGCACCAAAGAGATAAAGAATACAAGTATTTGCAACTGCGTTACTTGTACCTAGAAGGCCGCTATTTTATTCGAAGTGGGGAGTATCAAAAGGGGATTCATGATATCCAAAAAGTCATCTCCTATGCGCGGGAACTCAAACAGTCAGACTTCCTCTTAGAGGGTTATCGGCAAATCATTTATTATTGCATTCAAACAGAAAATATTTCTGAGATGGCCTATTATACAGATTTGGCTCTGGAAGATGCCATCCAAGCCAACAATCATGAGGTCATCGCGATCCAGTTGCGCTTGAAAGGCTTGTATCATCTGATGGTTGGGGATGAGGAGCAGGCGACCCGGCATCTGTATCGCTCCATTGATTGCTTTAGTTTGACCAATAGTATGCAGACCAAGTATGCCATTCAAATTGCGGCTTCTTTGGCCTACCTCGCTGAAATAGAGCAAATTAGGGGCCATTTCCAAGTAGCCGTCACCCACTTAGAAGAGGTCTTGCGTTTGGTGGGAGATCAAGCGGTTGATTCTGTCCGTGTCGTATTTGATATTGATCTGGGCATCGCCTATTATTGGAAGGGAGATTTGGTTCAAGCACGCCTCTGTTTTGACAGAGCCCAGAAGATTTTATCCAGTGTTCGTTTCCCTTGGAAGGAAGAATTGCTCGAATTTTATCAATCCTTAATCGCCTGCCAGCAAGGGGATCAAGAGAAACTTGCGGATTATCTGGCTCGAAAAGAAAGGACGATGAATCCATCTGCTAATTCACGGGATAAGGGGATGGTTCATTATCTATTAGCTTTCTTAGCTAATCAAAAGGAGAAGGGAGAAGAGCTCGATCCTACCCTAAGTACCTTCTTGAAAGAAGAAAAAAATTACTATAAGAAAGTGGCAGAGCAACACTTGAATCCCTACAGAGATCGTCAGTTCCTTAAGAAATTAAAAGACATGTAGGGTGCCTAAAAATAGGAAAAGGATAAGTGGTCAGGCCTCCTTTCGGATCTTTGTCGGAAAGGCTACTGCGTCTGATAATGAAGAAAAAGCATAGAAATACCCTAGCAATGAGTGTTTCTATGCTTTTTTCGTGACTCGAAATGTTCTTAGTTCAGTTTTTGTTGCGCCAATATTTGGGTTAAGTAAAAGATAAAGGTCGCAGCAAGATTTGAAGTGTGGTTGTCAATGTCATGAGGAGGTGAAACTTCTACGACATCAAATCCGATTAGCTTACCACTAGCGGCAATGTGTTGGAGAAGCATGAGGGCTAGTTTGGGATCGACTCCAAGTGATTGGATGGCACTAACACCAGGGGCAGAACCGACCGCAAAGCAATCCATATCAATAGAAAGATAGACCGCGGTTTGGTTTTCTAAAAATTGATCGATTCGATCCAGAATGGCTTGGTGACTCATCTGGAAGAGATCTTGGCCAGTTAAGAAATCAATGCTTGGTGTTTTAGCGACATAATTAAAGAGGAAGAGGTTGTTATTGTGCTCTTGGATCCCAAGGATGAGGTAAGGGAAGTCCTGACCTTTTTCTTTGGCGTGATCAGCCATTTGACGAAATCCCGTTCCAGAATTGGGACCGGTTTGGTCGTAAGGACGCAGATCAAAGTGGGCATCCAGATTGATCACAGCCAGTTGTTCATCCTTTTTCAAGCTCGATTGGATCCCTAGGTAGTGGCCGTAAGCAGTTCCGTGACCGCCTCCTAGGACGATGGGTTGGATTCCTAATTGGTACATGCGCTGGATCGCTTGTGAGAGACTTTCTTGGAGTTCTTCTAGCGAATGGTTGGGCCCGTCGATATTTCCCACATCATACACTGTTACATTGGTTCCCCAGTGCCATGGAAGTTTGGCAATTTGAGAACGGATGGCTGTAGGACCTTCGACCGCGCCTACGCGCCCATTGTTGATATAGACTCCTTTGTCGCTCTTAAAGCCGATGATCCCAAAGGTCATCCCCTCAAATGGAGTGAGGGTCTCATCATTTAGGTCTAAAAATTTGGTGACCATTCCCCATTTGGCAGTGTAGGGATTGTCCTCGATGCTACCTTGGTAGTAGCTATAGGTCATTGGATAGTAGTTTGTGAGCAAGGTCGTTGCCTCCCTTATATTTTTTGAAAGCATGCAGAGGCTGAGAAAATCGCCAGCCTCTGTTTTTGTTATATCTTTACTGTATCAGTATTGAATGCTTAAGTCAACTACTTTTTCGATAGTTGCTAAGAATTCTTCACTTTCGACAACAGCAGATGCCTTATTGAGTTCTTCAAAGATTTCGATGTCTTTGTCAAATTCAATGAAGGAAACCTTGTTGCGGATCAGGTCATAGGCAGGTTTTGTACCTTTACCAAGTTCATGATTTTCTGGTTTGAGATCCAAGGCTTGGCAGGCTGCCATGATTTCAGTAGCAACGATGCGACGGGAGTTCTTAAGAATTTCAGCCGCTTTACGAGCTGCTGTTGTTCCCATGCTGACGAAGTCTTCTTGGTTTTCACAAGATGGGATAGAATCGACGCTAGCTGGGTGAGACAAGATTTTGTTTTCAGATGCAAGGGATGCACACGCATACTGGGTAATCATGAAGCCTGAGTTGAGTCCAGGGTGTTTAACCAAGAAGGATGGTAATTTACTAAGCTGGCTGTTGACCAAGCGTTCCACCCGACGTTCAGATACGTTTCCGATTTCAGAAAGGGCGATCCCTAGGAAGTCAAATGGTTGTGCCATTGGTTCTCCGTGGAAGTTCCCGCCGGAGATGACGTGGCCTTCTTTAGTAATAATTGGATTATCTGTCACAGAGTTGATTTCGATTTCAACTTTTTCTTTTACATAAGCAATAGAATCCTTGCTAGCTCCATGGATTTGAGGGATACAACGGAGTGTGTAAGGGTCTTGGACCCGTTGTTGGGTTGCTACCGTTGTGTTCTTGCTTCCTTCAAGGAGGTTGCGGATATTGCGAGCGGTTGCCAATTGTCCACTTTGAGGACGGATGGTATGAAGGTCTTCTTCAAATGGACTGGTAATCCCATTGTGGACTTCCATTGAGAGAGCACCGGCAATGTCAGACAGTTTAAGCAATTGAATACCGTCGTAGGTTGCAAGAGCTCCGATACCGGTTAGAACGGTTGTACCATTGATTAAGGCAAGCCCTTCTTTGGCAGCCAATTGGATTTTTTCAATACCAGCTTGGTCGAGAGCTTCTTGACCGCTTAAGAGTTGCCCCTTGTAGTAGGCCTGTCCAAGTCCCAACATTGGTAAAACCATGTGAGATAGAGGAGCGAGGTCTCCAGAAGCTCCGAGAGAGCCTTTTTCAGGAATATAAGGAGTGACTCCTTTATTAAGTAATTCTAACAGCTTTTCAACAGTTGACAAACGAATGCCAGAATAGCCTTTCAAGAGCGAGTTGATACGGATCAGCATGATGGCACGAACGGCATCTTCAGGAAGTGGATCACCGAAGCCAGATGAGTGTGTTCGGATCAAGTTTTCTTGCAGTTGAACTGTATCTTCTGGAGAAATGCTGACATTACAGAGGGAACCAAAGCCAGTGGTCACACCATAGACAACTCGTTTTTCACGGACGATATCATCGACAATTTTACGGGATGCGACGACAGCTTCTTTTGCTTGTTCGTCAAGCTCACATTGGGCACCATGGCGAGCGACAGCGATGACGTCTTCGAGTGTTAAGCTATTACCGTCTAAATGAATCAATTGAGTCATATAAAACCTCCGATTATGAATAATTGTTCTGTGGAAGTAGATGTGTTTACTTCAGTTTGAATACCAAACATGAGCCCATTGTCTATTGATCTTAAGAAGTTTGAGAAGAGTCTTAGAGAAAAGGGCTCAGGTTTGATATTCGTAGAGTCCTAGATGGGCTAGGGAGCAAAACCGAGCTTCGCTCCCGTCTACGTTCCCATCTAGTGTATTAAGAAAATGAGTGAAGAATGCTTTATGATTTACCTAGTTTATCTCCGTGGAAAACGAAATAAAGTCCACTAGCGATCACTAGACCGATAGCTCCCCATGCAAAGTTCATTAGATTGTCCCCTGCAATCATCAAGATACTGATCACAACAGCTAAAATTGGGATAACAGGACCAAATGGCACTCGGAAGGTAACCTTTTTGTCTGGATACATTTTTCTGAGTTTGAGTGCTGCCAAAGCAGTTGGAATGTATTGGAAGAAACGGAAGACTACGCTGAAGGTTGCTAATGATTCGAAAGAGCCAGATAACAAGAGTAAGAAAGCGAAGATACCAGAAATGATAATGGCAATGACAGGAGCATTCTTAGAGTTTGTTTTTCCAAGGCCCTCTGGCAAGAGTTTTTCAGTTGCTAATGCGGCACCAAAACGAGGGACCATGATGGATTCACCAATGTTTAGACCGGCAATTGAAATGAGGGCTCCGTAAGAAACGAGTGGAGCTCCGATAGGGCCAATCATTTCGACAAATGCGTCTTGTACCGGTGCACCGGTTTGCATAATGCGACCACCAAGCATGGCGATTGTTCCAGCGATGATCAACATGTAGAGAACAGATACAATACTGATAGAACCTAGAATAGCGCGGGGAACGTTCTTTTCAGGGTTGCGCATTTCCCCTGCAACGATAGACATGGTTTCAAATCCGATGAAACCGTAGAAGATGTAGACGGCTGTACTAGAAATAGAACTGAAGAGACTTGTTCCACTTTCCAATTGAAGGAAAGGTGTGAAGTTGCCCTTGCTTACCCCGCCAGAAATGAAGAAGATGGCAAAGAGCGAGAAGAGGACAATTGGAATTAATTTTGCAACAGTAGCTGTCAGAGTGAACATCTTAGAGGTTTTCAGACCGGCGATGTTCATCAGACTCAAGAGAATCAGCATACCGATACTGATCGGAAGGTTGTAGCCTTCAAATGCTGGGAAGGTAATGATGAAGATCTTAGCAAAGCCGGCTAACATGGCAGCCCAGGCGATAACTGTAACGGCCCAACCGAGAATCCCAACGTTAAAGCCAACGAAGTCTCCGAAAGCGGCTTTTGAGTATTGCATGGCTCCACCGTTTTTATCGAAGTAGCCAGCCGTTTCAGCCAGACAGGCTGATAGTAGCATGACGAGAACGGCTACTCCGAACATGACAGCTAGAGAGGCTGGTCCGAGGCCAGAATATATTTTTTGAGGGAGGAGGAAGATGCCAGATCCGATTACGGCGTTGATACCGTATAGAGTGGCACCACTAAAGCTGAATTTAGCTTTTTCTTGTTCCTCAATCGACTGTTTATGTGCTCCGTTCATAATGTTTCTCCTTTGTGAACATTATTGTAGTCCAGTCCAGATAGCAATCGGTTGCTCCCCAGACTGATGGGGTAAAAACGTGATTGTCATCTCTTGAAGAGGAGATGGTTGTTCGATCACCAGGAGCTCGTGAGTTTGGAGGATTTGAGAATGATTTGTTCCCCATTTTAGTGTTAGCGGACAGAGAGCATAGATCAATTGATAGCGACTCTGACTTTTGACACTCTCTTTTGGGGATACAGCACTCATATGCCCCTGATAAGAAGGTTTGTAGATCAAATTAAAGTCTTGACAAGTCCCTTGGCTAGATACAGGATCTCCCCCATCAAAGAAGTAGCTTTGAAAGGGGTTCAAAACCACTTCTTTCTGTTGATGGTTGAGTCGAATGGAGGCATTCAAGGGCATCAAGATTCGGTGGTAGCCAGTGAGATCGGTAAAGTTACTTTTTTCAACCTCTACCGTTGCAGTGGAGAGGCGGAAGTCAAAAGTCCGATCTGGATAACTTCCTCCCTCTGGGGAGAGAAAGAGTTGGGTGGTTTGGCCACCGGACCAGGTAGAAATTTGATAATCTGCGGGGGTAAGATGAAGGATAGTCACCATAGGACGCCTTCTTTCTTAAAAGAGACCAGTGATATTGCCGTGGGCATCGATATCAATCTTTTCACTGGCAGGTACTTTTGGTAGACCAGGCATGGTCATGATGGTACCCGTGAGAGCTACAATGAAGCCAGCTCCGGCAGCTACCTTGAGATTGCTGATGTTAACAGTAAAATCTTTTGGTGCTCCCATTTTCTTGGCATCATCTGAGAAGGAGTATTGCGTTTTGGCCATACAGATTGGGTAGTTTGAGAAGCCAAGAGCTTCCAATTCTTTAAGTTCGCGTTTGGCTGCTGGTGTTAAGCTAATTCCTTTACCACCATAGACTTTTGTAACAATCTTGGTCAATTTCGTTTCGATGCTGTCTTCTTGGTCATAGACATAAGAGAAGTGGTTTTCTTCTTGAGCCAGTTGAATGACTTTTTCAGCTAGGTCGCGTCCACCAGCACCACCATGTGCCCAGACATCTGAAATAACCACATCTACATTGCGTTTCTTACAAGATTCATAGACAGCTTCTAGCTCTGCCTCTGTATCCAGTGGGAATTTGTTAATGGCAACGACCACAGGTAGGCCATAGACTTCTTGGATGTTGGCCAAGTGTTTGTCTAGGTTTGGCAGACCATCGATAACGGCTTGGACATTTTCAGTAGCCAAGTCCGCTTTGGCAACTCCACCATGCATCTTGAGGGCTCGGATGGTTGCGACGAGGACTACGGCAGAAGGTTTGAGTCCGGCAATGCGGCACTTGATATCAATGAATTTTTCAGCACCTAAGTCTGCTCCAAAACCAGCTTCTGTCACAACATAGTCTGCATATTTGAGAGCTAGTTTAGTAGCCAGCACACTGTTACAGCCATGAGCAATATTGGCAAATGGTCCGCCGTGGATGATAGCAGGAGTATGTTCTAAGGTTTGTACCAAGTTTGGATGGATGGCATCTTTGAGGACGGCTGCCATAGCACCTCCAGCCTTGAGGTCTTTAGCTGTGACTGGTTGTCCTTGGTAGTTGTACCCAATAATGATGCGATCGAGGCGTTCTTTGAGGTCAAGGATATTTTCTGAGAGACAGAGAATAGCCATGATTTCAGAAGCCACTGTGATGTCAAAGCCATCTTCACGAGGAACCCCGTTTGTTTTTCCTTGAAGGCCATCGACAATATGGCGGAGTTGACGGTCGTTCATGTCGACCACCCGTTTCCAGGTAATCCGACGAGAATCGATGCCCAACTCATTTCCATGGTGAATGTGGTTGTCAATCAAAGCTGCAAGCAGGTTATTGGCAATCCCAATGGCATGGAAGTCTCCGGTAAAGTGAAGGTTGATATCTTCCATTGGAACCACTTGGGCGTATCCACCACCGGCAGCTCCACCCTTGATCCCAAAGACAGGGCCAAGAGAAGGTTCGCGCAGAGCAATGACGGCTTTTTCACCAATAGCTGAGAGGGCATCGACTAAGCCGACAGAGGTGGTTGTCTTTCCTTCTCCAGCAGGTGTCGGAGAGATGGCTGTCACGAGGATCAGCTTTCCATCTTCCTTATCCTTGAGTTGTTCCAGTTGGTTGCTATCAATTTTGGCCTTGTATTTTCCGTAGAGCGAAATGTCATCTTCGGTCAATCCAAGTTCAGCAGCGATATCGGTAATGGGCTTCATTTGGACAGAATTGGCAATTTCAATATCCGATAAAACCATAGAATCCCTTCTTTCTTTTTGTTTGTTAGGTTTATGATAGACTTTCTAAAATGGTTTGGTAAATGTTGTCTGCAAGATCAGAGCCTGCTTGGAGGAGTTCGAGACCCTTGCCGTGGTATTCTTGGACAAAGTCTTGGTCCTTGATTCCTGAAATGTTGATCAGGACGTTGAGCCAAGCCCCTTGAAGGCCAGCTTTAAGGTTGAGAGCAGCCACCCCTAGGTCACTCGCCGCATTGGTGTTGGACTTGCCAACAGCTTCTTTGGTGGTTTCAAGCGCCTCAACGATGAGCTCCATCATAGAGAAAGGAGATACTGTCGCATGTTTCAAAGCTTTTTGCATGGCCTCGCGACGAGCGGCTTTCTCTTCTTCCGTTTCTTTTGGAAGATCAAAGACAGCTGATACGACATTGAAAGCTTCTGTATCCTTGTCAATAGCTTCTAGTAACTGGTCTTGGAGGTGAGCGCTTTTTTCGTGAATCCCTTTGATGTGGTCTTCAAATTCTGCGTATTTTTTCTTTCCAATGGTCAGTTCACAGACCATTTTTGTAAGGGAAATCCCATTCGCAGCGGATAGGGCAGCAGCAGAACCACCACCTGGAGCTGGAGCATCTGAACCAAGGACCTTGGCAAACTCTGTAATACTTAAGTCAACTAGTTTCATAGATCCCCTTTCTAACCCAACAAGTGATTTTCCAAGACTTGTTTGCTGTAGTCAAAGTCTTCTAATTGCAAGTAGTATTCAGCTGAGTCGATCAAAGCTTTAGCAGGAGCAAGTCCGATGAGTTCTGTTCCGATGATTCGAACCCCGTAGCGTTGTGCTTCGAAACGAACGGTTTCAACGACACGATACAATGGGAATTGTTCCAAGTTGACCATGTTGATAGAGACTTGGGCGATGTTACGATCTTCTAGCATGACACCGATCGCTTTACAGTATTTGTATCCACCGCTTGATCCACGAATGATTTTAGAAATTTTATTGGCAATATCTAGGTCGTCTGTGTCAAGGTTAATATTGAACGCAACGAGTGGCATACGGACACCAACGGCTGTAACCCCTGCAGTTGGGTGAATCTTGCGTTCGCCGTAGTCTGGCTTCCAGTCTTCTTCCAACAATTTTTCTGGCATTCCTTCAAATTGTCCTTTGCGCACTTTAGCCAAGTTTTTCCGTTCTGGACGAGTTGCGGCATCTTCGTAAAGGAAGATTGGAATACTTAATTCGCGATTGATGCGTTCGGCCACTTTATTAGCGATTTCAACGCATTCAGCCGTAGTGATATCTTTGACCGGAACGAATGGACAAACGTCTGTTGCCCCCATCCGAGGGTGTTCGCCTTCGTGCTTGGTCATATCGATATTTTCAGATGCATATTTCACTAATTGGAAAGCTACTTCTTGAATGCTTTCTTCATCCCCAACGAGTGTAAAGACGCTGCGGTTATGACTGGCATCAGACGAGTAGTCTAATAATGTGACCCCTGGGATGCTTTTTGCTGTGGCTACCAATCCGTCGATCACAGCCTGATTGCGTCCTTCAGAAAAGTTCGGAATACACTCAACAATTTTTGCCATATAATTACCTCTTTTTATAGGAGAAGTGGGGAGGAGAAGTCTTTGTTTTTTCCTCCCCTTTCTCAGTTTTTATTTTTTTATATTAAAACAATTTTTGAACAGCTTCTTTGACCAAATCTTCGTCTGTAAGATAAGGAATAGTGATGTGGTCTGTTCCTGCATGGAGACGGTTGTATTCGATCGCTGTTTCAATAGCATGATCGTTCCGTGCCCAGTTCCGACGAGCAACCCCGCCCATGGTATCCCATGAAATAGCAGATTTGATAATTTCGTCGATCCGGTGGCTACCGTCTAGTACGAGACCAAATCCCCCGTTGATGGCTTTACCGATACCAGTACCACCACCATTGTGGAGAGCCACGAGACTCATACCGCGGGCAGCGTTACCAGCGTAACATTGAACCGCCATATCACAAGTAACGTTTGATCCATCTTTGATGTTTGATGTTTCACGGAATGGAGCATCTGTACCAGATACGTCGTGGTGGTCACGTCCGATCATGACCGGTCCAATCTTGCCTTGGCGAATGAGTTCATTGAATTTCAAAGCAATGTTGACACGACCCATACAATCTTGATAGAGGATACGAGCTTGGGTACCAACCACCAATTGGTTCTTCTCAGCATCGCGAATCCAGTTGTAGTTATCGCGGTCTTGGTAGCGACGAGTTGGATCGATCGCTTCCATAGCTGCATGGTCAGTTGCAATCAAGTCTTCGTGTTTACCGCTGAGGCAGACCCAACGGAATGGACCATAACCATAGTCAAAGAGCATAGGTCCCATGATATCTTCTACATAAGATGGCCAAATGAAGCCGTCCTTATCATCCAAACCATTCTTAGAAATTTCCTTAATGCCTGAGTCGTAAACAGATTTCATGAAGGCATTACCGTAGTCGAAGAAGTAGGTGCCTTTAGCCGTTAAATCTTTAATCACTGCGAAGTGACGAGCCAAGGTTTCATCGACCAAACGATGGAAGGTTTCTTTGTCTTCTGCCAGCAAACGTGTCCGTTCTTCAAAGCTGATACCAACTGGGCAATAGCCACCATCATAGACGTTGTGGCAAGAGGTTTGGTCAGACAAGAGATGAACGTGAACTTGGTGTTCATTGACATATTCAAGCAAGTCTACGATATTACCATGGTAGGCAATAGAAGTTGATTCACCAGCTTCCAGTGCTGCTTGAGCCAATTTCACAGCTTCTTCGGCACTGTCGGTCACTTGGCTAATCCAGCCTTGAGAGTGGCGCGTTTCGATCCGAGAGCGGTCGACTTCAGCGACAATGGCAACAGCTTTTGCAATTTCAGCTGCTTTCCCTTGAGCACCGCTCATCCCACCGAGACCAGATGAAATGAAGAGTTTACCAGTCAAGTCGCCATCATCAGCCACACCGAGTTTAAGACGTCCAGCATTAAGAAGGGTGTTGAAGGTACCGTGAACGATCCCTTGAGGGCCGATGTACATCCAGCCACCCGCCGTCATCTGACCGTAGTTGGTAACGCCCATCTCTTCAGCGATTTCCCAGTCGTGCATGTTGTCATATTCACCGATCAAGAGACCGTTAGTAATGACGACGCGAGGAGCTTCTGGTTTCGATTTAAAGAGGCCAAGAGGGTGACCAGATTCAACGACCAAGGTTTGGTCTTCTGTCATCACTTCCAAGTATTTCTTGATCAAGTTGTATTGCATCCAGTTAGCACAGACAGATCCTGTTTCTCCATAAGTAACCAATTCATAAGGATAAAGGGCAATTTCAAAGCTCAAGTTGTTGTCAATCATGACTTGCATAGCCTTAGCAGCAGTGCATTTTCCTTTGTACTCATCAATTGGTTTTCCATAGATGCGATCTTTTGGACGGAAGCGATAGCCATAGATTCGACCGCGAGTTTTTAGTTCTTCTAGGAATTCTGGGATCAACTCTTGGTGGAATTTTTTAGGGATGTAACGCAGAGCGTTTTTAAGGGCAATTTCGGTCTGAGCCTGCGTTAAGCGGAAGCCTCTATCCGGTGCACGACGAATGCCTTCTTGAAAAGTCGCCTTTTCAGGTAGGACATCAAAGTCAAGTTTGACAGACATAGCAGCTGCAATTTCTTTCTCGTCTATAAATGACATAGCAGAACCCTCCTTATAGTTGGACTGTGAATTTGTATTTTCTTTATTGTATCTAAGAAACGTCAATAAAGAGTCAAAAAAAAATATAATTTTTAATAAAGCAAAAAAAAATGAGGGGAAAACTTTTTGACTTTTTTTTGACGCTTTTTCTGTAGAATTGTAAAATGAATAACGATGGAAATAGAAAGGAATGTTTCATATGTCAGCTGATATCCTATTAACCCACTTTAACCAATTGTTTTGTCCAAATGATCTGGGTCATCCTCTCTATGGTAAGGAGATGGCAGAGGCAAAAATTCTTTCAGATGCTTATATCGCCATTAAAGATGGAAAGATTCTTGCAGTTGGGACAGGGCAACCAGCCCCAGAACTGATCGATGACCATACAGAAGTAAAATCCTGTGAAGGAAAAGTTGCGACCCCTGGCCTGATTGATTGCCACACCCACTTAGTCTATGGAGGCAGTCGGGAGCATGAATTTGCTAAAAAATTAGCAGGTGTTTCTTACTTAGACATCCTCGCCCAAGGCGGAGGGATTCTAAGCACCGTTCGGGCGACACGGGAAGCTTCCTTTGACACCCTCTATGACAAGTCCAAACGACTGTTGGACTACATGTTGCGCCATGGGGTGACAACCGTTGAAGCGAAAAGCGGTTATGGTTTGGATTGGGAAACTGAAAAACGCCAGTTGGATGTTGTCGCTGCACTGGATCGGGATCATCAAATAGACTTGGTATCTACCTTTATGGCAGCCCATGCGATTCCTACAGAGTACAAGGGCCGTTCCCAAGAATATTTAGATCTCATTGTGGAACAAATGCTTCCAAAAGTGAAAGAAGGACAGTTAGCTGAGTTCTGTGATATCTTCTGTGAAAAAGGGGTCTTTACAGCAGAAGAATCTCGCTATCTTCTTTCGAAAGCTAAGGAAATGGGCTTCAAGTTACGGATCCATGCGGATGAAATTGAGTCTATTGGAGGTGTTGACGTAGCGGCTGAATTGCAATCCACCAGCGCAGAACACCTGATGGTCATTACCGATGAGGGCATTCAAAAATTAGCAAAAGCAAAAGTCATTGGAAATCTTTTGCCTGCAACAACCTTTAGCCTCATGGAAGATACTTATGCACCGGCTCGTAAGATGTTGGATGCTGGCATGGCCATTACCCTAACAACGGACAGCAATCCAGGATCTTGTCCAACAGCCAATCTTCAGTTTGCCATGCATCTGGGTTGCTTCATGATGCGCCTAACTCCAGTGGAAATTCTCAATGCAGTGACCATCAATGCAGCCTACTCAGTAGATCGTGCCAAAACGATCGGTTCTTTCGATGCTGGCAAGCAGGCTGACATTACCATCTTTGATGCGCCAAATCTAGACTATCTCTTCTATTTCTTTGCGACCAATCTAGTGACAGATGTTTACAAGAAAGGTCAAAAAGTCATTTAAACTACTCCATTTCAGTCGAGACCTTGCTGGTTTGTAAAAATCAGCAGGGTCTTTTTTCTATCAGATCTCCACAGTAAATGGGAACGCTTTATCGGATAATAAAAATTTGATCATCAAAGAATATTTTTCTTACTTTCTAATGTACAAAAATAGAAATTCTTGATAGAATAGAAGTAATATTGAATATTTTCTTCAATATCATCTGTTTGATCTTGAAAACAGAGTGTTTAAATTATTCATCAAACGAACAGGTTGTTCAACAGACCTGTCTAGAAATTGTGAGGAGACAAGATGACTGTCGATTATAACAGCAAAGCTTACTTGGATAAAGTAGACGCTTGGTGGCGTGCAGCCAACTACATTTCAGCTGCTCAAATGTACTTAAAAGATAACCCATTGTTGAAGCGTGAAGTCGTTGAAAATGACTTGAAGGCTCACCCAATCGGGCACTGGGGAACTGTACCAGGGCAAAACTTTATCTATGCTCACTTGAACCGTACCATCAACAAATACGACTTGGATATGTTCTACATTGAAGGACCAGGTCACGGTGGACAAGTAATGGTATCTAACTCTTACTTAGATGGTTCATATACTGAATTGAATCCAACTATCCCTCAAAACGAAGAAGGTTTCAAACACTTGTGTAAGATCTTCTCATTCCCAGGAGGGATCGCTTCTCACGCGGCGCCTGAAACACCAGGATCTATCCATGAAGGGGGAGAACTTGGCTATGCCCTTTCTCACGCTGCAGGTGCTGTATTGGATAATCCAGATGTGATTGCTGCAACAGTGATCGGTGACGGTGAAGGAGAAACAGGTCCATTGATGGCAGGATGGTTGTCAAATACCTTCTTGAACCCAGTCAACGATGGTGCTGTTCTTCCAATCTTCTACCTCAACGGAGGGAAAATCCACAACCCAACGATCTTCGAACGCAAAACAGACGAAGAATTGGCCCTCTTCTTTGAAGGTCTTGGTTGGAAACCAATCTTTGCAAACGTAACCGCTATTTCTGATGACCACGAAGCTGCTCACGCTTTGTTTGCAGAGAAATTGGACGAAGCGATTGAAGAAATCAAGAAAGTCCAAGCAGAAGCCCGTAAAGGTTCTGCAGAAGAAGCAACTCAACCAGTATACCCTGTCTTGATTGCTCGTATTCCTAAAGGTTGGACTGGACCAAAAGCTTGGGAAGGAACACCAATCGAGGGTGGCTTCCGTGCTCACCAAGTTCCAATCCCAGTAGATGCTCACCACATGGAGCATGTGGATGCCCTTCTTTCATGGTTGGAATCTTACCGTCCAGCTGAGTTGTTTGACGAAACTGGTAAATTACTTCCTGAAATTGCTGAGATCGCACCAAAAGGTGACCGTCGCATGGCGATGAACCCAATCACAAATGCTGGTGTGATCAAACCAATGAACACAGCTGATTGGAAGAAACATGCCTTCAAGATTGAAAGACCAGGTGCTATCATGGCGCAAGATATGATCGAATTTGGTAAGTATGCAGCAGACTTGGTGGATGCGAACCCAGACAACTTCCGTATCTTTGGACCAGATGAAACCAAATCAAACCGTCTTCAAGAAGTTTTCACACGTACAAGTCGTCAATGGTTAGGACGTATGAAACCAGACTACGATGAAGCTTTGAGCCCTGCTGGACGTGTGATTGACTCTCAATTGTCAGAGCACCAAGCAGAAGGAATGCTCGAAGGATATGTCTTGACAGGTCGTCATGGATTCTTCGCATCTTACGAATCCTTCCTTCGTGTCGTAGACTCTATGATTACTCAACACTTCAAATGGTTGCGTAAATCTAAGACTCACACGAAATGGCGTAAAAACTACCCTGCCTTGAACTTGATTGCGACTTCAACAGTCTTCCAACAAGACCACAATGGTTACACTCACCAAGATCCAGGTATCTTGACTCACTTAGCTGAGAAAACTCCTGAATACATCCGTGAGTACTTGCCAGCAGATACCAATACGTTGCTTGCAGTGATGGACCAAGCCTTCAAGGCAGAAGATGTGATCAACTTGATCGTTTCTTCTAAACACCCGCGTCCTCAATTCTACTCAGCTGATGAAGCAGAAGAATTGGTTCGTGAAGGATACAAGGTGATCGATTGGGCATCAACTGTTTCAGCAGATGAAGAGCCAGATCTAGTCATTGCAGCAGCAGGTACAGAGCCAAACTTAGAGGCACTTGCAGCCGTAACGATTCTTCACAAAGCCTTCCCAGAATTGAAGATCCGCTTTGTTAACGTTGTAGACATCTTGAAATTGCGTCACCCATCAGTCGACGCGCGTGGACTTTCAGATGAAGAGTTCGACAAGGTCTTCACTGCTGACAAACCTGTGATCTTTGCCTTCCATGGTTACGAAGGCATGATCCGTGACATCTTCTTCAACCGTCACAATCACAACTTGCGTGTGCATGGTTACCGTGAAAACGGAGATATCACAACACCATTCGATATGCGTGTTATGTCTGAGTTGGACCGCTTCCACTTGGCACAAGATGCTGCTAATGCAGCTCTTGGAGAAGTAGCAAGCGACTTTGTAGCTCAAATGGATGAAACAGTAGCCTTCCACAACGCCTATATCCGTGAAAATGGAGATGACATTCCAGAAGTTCAAAACTGGAAATGGGAAAACGTAAATAAATAATAGAAAGAGCCGGAGTAATCCGGCTTTTTAGATTTAAGACAAAGTCATATTAAAAACTTTCCTTAGGTGAGTACGGACGTCAGCGAACTTCTTCGAAGTTCCATGACTAATTATTGAGCCTAGGGTCTCAATAATTCCGAGTGCCTGAAACGTTATTGTTTCAGGCACTTTTCTCACAGCGGAAAGTTTCGGCATTTTTTGGAATCGATTTAAAAATTGGAACTCATTTTTATTTCTTTGCAGAACAACTTTACTTATTTTACTTTAAAATAGTTTGTCTACATTCTAAATAGCCGGAGTAATCCGGCTTTTTTGTGATTTGAATGCAGTAGAGAATAAAAATACGGGGAGAGATGTTCGGGAATCAAGCGTTTTCTAGAGAAAGATGGAAGAGTTTTCAAAGAAATATTGAAGAAAAACCGAAAAAATAGTAAAATGGAAGAGCTGATTGCAGCAAATCAACTTTTTGTTTTCTCCTCTTTGGAGAAGTGTCCGACATTAGAAAATGGAGTATTTAATGAAGAAAAAAGTTATCTTGAAAAGCAGTATCCTAGCGGTTGCTGCAGGTCTTAGTGTTTTTGCGATCAATAGCGTTTTCGCAGATGAATTGCCAGTGCAGTTCATGGGAGTCAATGACTTCCACGGTGCCTTGGAACAAACGGGGACAGCTCGTTTAGAAGGCGAAACTGTGAAAAACGCAGGAACAGCCCCACTTTTGGCAACCTATTTGAACGATTCGCAAAAAGACTTTGAAACGGAGAATGCCGGAACGCCAAATGCCAGCATCCGTGTGCAAGCTGGAGATATGGTCGGAGCTAGTCCAGCCAATTCTGCCCTCCTTCAAGATGAACCAACTGTAAAAGTCTTCAACGAAATGAACTTTGAATACGGAACCCTTGGTAATCACGAGTTTGACGAAGGACTTGGTGAATTCAACCGGATCATGAAGGGAGAAGCCCCAACACCTGGTCAATTCAATAAGATCGTCGATGAGTATCCTCATGAAGCTTCCAAACAAGAAGTCGTGATTGCCAACTTGGTCGACAAGGATACTAACAAAATCCCATTTGACTGGAAGCCTTATACCATCAAAGAAATCCCAGTCAATGATAAGACTGTTAAAGTCGGATTTATCGGGGTTGTTACGACAGAATTCCCAAATCTTGTTTTGCGTAAAAATCATGAACAATACCGCGTTTTGGATGAAGCAGAATCGATTGCCAAATATGCGCGTGAATTAAATGACCAAGGCGTTCATGCTATCGCTGTCTTGGCCCACGTTGCTGCCACTAGTAAGAATGGTGTAGCAGAAGGCCCAGCTGCAGACATGATCAAAAAATTAAACCAAATCTATCCTGAAAACTCAGTGGATATCGTCTTTGCAGGTCACAACCACCAATATACAAATGGAATGGTCGGAAATACCTTGATTGTGCAAGGAACTTCTCAAGGAAAGGCCTACTCTGATGTCCGCGGAGTCCTAGATACAGATACAGCTGACTTTGTCAAAGCTCCAACTGCTAAAATTATTGCGGTAGATCCATCGAAAGGCAAAGCAAAAGATGCCAAGGTTCAAGCGATCATCAATGAAGCCAACATGACTGTTAAAAAGGTAACAGAAGCGAAAATTGGTTCAGCAGAAAAAGCAGAAAATATCACTCGTGAATTGAATGAGCAAAAAGAAAGTGCTGTTGGGGATCTGGTCACAGCAGCGCAACTAGATATTGCCAAAAAATCAGGTTATCCAGACGTAGACTTTGCCTTCACCAATAATGGGGGAATTCGTGCAGACCTTGTGGTGAAACCAGATGGAACTGTAACCTGGGGTGCAGCTCAAGCCGTGCAACCATTTGGAAATATTCTTCAAGTAGTCGAAATTACTGGAGAACAAATCTATAAAGCTTTGGACCAACAGTATGATGAGAAAGAACTCTACTTCTTGCAAATGGCAGGGATCAAGTACACCTATACTAAACCAGCCGATGCGACGGAAGAAAATCCTTATAAGGTCGTGAAAGTCTACAAGGCAGATGGCACAGAAATTGATCGTACCAAGACCTACAAAGCGATTATCAACGACTTCTTGTATGGTGGTGGAGATGGCTTCTCAGTCTTCCGTGATACAAAATTGATCGGAGCTATTAATCCGGATACAGAAGTCTTTATCCAATACATCGAAGATGTGAATAAGGCAGGGAAGAAGTTATCTGCTTCAATCTTGGGTAACAAGACATTTGTGGAAAAAGTGGAAGAAGAAAAACCAACTCCAGAACCTCAACCACAACCACAACCGGAACCACAGCCATCGCCAGTTGATCCAGTAAGTCCTGTAAATCCAGTCCATCCTGTAGCTCCAGTGACTCCTACTACCCCAACACCTCAACCTGAAAACCCAGTAACTCCAGTTCAACCAGCTGCAAGCGAAACAAAAGAAGTGGCAAGTGTCAAACCAGTCGCTGTCACTTATCATACGGGTGGCCAAGCAGAAGTAGCTGCTACACCAGCAACGGGTCTTCCAAAAACAGGTCAAGAAGAATTGGCTTCCACAGTCCTTAGCCTCTTTGGCATGACCTCACTAGCTTTAGCAGGCTTTGTAGTCAGCAAAAAACGTGAAGGTTAAGTCCTTCATACGTTAACTTACCCTAAAAAACGTCCGTTCTTTTAAGAAGCGGACGTTTTTCATGTCTTAGGCTGTTTTCTTTATCCAGACACTGCGAACAAAGAAGAGGCTGATCAGAGCCAGTGCTAGAAAGGCAACTCCAAGGTAATAATAGAGTTGATCCATTGTAGTAGATCGACCAGAGAGGTTGACAATCCCTCGGTAGAGGGCTCCTGCTGTGATCGTAGCCACTCCAGAATTCCAAAGATTGAGACTCAGGCGAGAGAAGCCTTTCACCATCAACTGTAGAAGCACTAGTAGGGCGCCACCGATCAAAGGAATCAAGAAGAGGTAGTGCATGAAGGCAGAGGTCTCGCCAAAACTAAAGTGTTCATAGATGCGACTTCCAACGAAGAAGAAAGCTGAAATAAGAGGATACCAGAGAATCGTTTTTTTCAACCGTTGTTTAATAGGATTAGTAACCGATGTAGACAATGTCGCTCACCGCCCTTTCTGAAATAGTACCATTTGTAGTTGGTTTGTTCATAACTTGGCCATTGAAATAAAGGGTAGAAGATCCACCACCATCCAAGTTGTAGGCTGTTTTAACGCCATAAGACTTCATCACTTCGGCTAATTGGTAGAGAGACAGTCCTTCACTTTCTGAAGTCCGTCCATCTGATACGACGATAATGTAGTGGTTTTCATCGATGATCCCAATCGCTGTACGTGGGTTGGATGCCATGGATTTTCCAACTTCTGAGTTCGTATCGACCGTAATCTCACCATTTTCAACCAAGGAAGGACCGAAGGCAAGGAGATTGACGACCCCGTCTTTGACCAATTGATCCGCAGAGATATCATCTTCATAGATAATTTTGAAGGATCCATCCTTATAAATCGCCAGGTCCCCATTACTTGAATCTTCCCGAACGGTATCGCGGTAGACCACTCCATTTCGGATGACGTATCCTGTGCTGTTAGCCCCGTAATAGTCACCGTTCACTGCTAGAATAGCACTGTTGTTGGCGGCCGTGACGGAGGTCTTAGCCGTTACATTTGTCCCGTAGGTGTTTTGTGCAAAGGCTGTTTTGAGATAATCTGCCGAGCTGACTGTGATATCTGCGATGTAAACCTGGGTATTTTCAACTGTTTTTTCTGTTAAAGTCACCTGGATATTGTCATCTGAATAGCTGGTATCGGTCGTTGTAGCTGAAGCAGCTGCTTTTTTGGCTGCCTTAGTGTCCGTAGTCGTAGCTTTTACGGTTTGGATGGCATCGGATAAGACAAAGGTCTTGAGTATCGAGTAGCTAAAACTGCTGGTCAATAGAAGGCCAAAGCAGGCAGCATAGGTATAGGATTTTTTAAAGAATTTCATGGTGGGGAGCTGTCCTTTCTTTGAAGATTACTTTTTTCTGGATCACCCATGAGACCAGAAAGAGGAGGAAGCCAACGACAATTTTACTGATCAGGAGATTGAGCCCGAAAGCAGTATAGAAGAGTCGAATCAAGAGCGTATCGAGAATAAAGAGGCCGAGGGCTAGACCAAAGTAGCCACTTCCTGTTTTAGCGACGCTGTCTTTATTCTTAAAGACCAGGTGCTTGTTAGTCGAGTAGTTAAAAATGGAACTCGTCACACGAGCGATCCCGTTCGCTAGGAGAATGCGAAGACTAATGGGCACGGCCATCATCACGAAAAGGAAGAAAGCGTAGACCAGATAGTCAACGATAAAACTACTCAGAGAGGAGAGGGCAAACTTAAACATGTCCTTGTAGATCATGAGGCCATCTCGGATAGGTCGGAAGTGGGAACCTTCATTGTCATTGATGTAGACCGTTTCAATCGGAACTTCTAGGATGGGGAAGGACTTGCTTGCTGCAAGGAGAACATTCATCTCATATTCATAACGCTGTCCGTCAACCTCAAGCATGAAAGGCAAGAGATTCGTAGTAAAAGCCCGTAAACCTGTTTGGGTATCGCTGATTGCCACTCCGGTTTGTTGTTTGAAGAGGAAACGGGTCAATTTGTTTCCAAAAGCAGATCGAAAAGGAACTTGGCCAGAAAAGGCGCGTGCCCCTAAAATAAGTGCTCCAGGATGTTCTTGAGATTGGTTAACAACCCTGAAAATATCCCAAATTTTGTGCTGACCGTCTGCATCAGCTGTAACAATGCTTCCATAGGTACCTCTTTCTAGGATGTAGGCATAAGCAGTCTTGAGAGATTGCCCTTTTCCTTGGTTGTGCTCGTGGGTCAGGACTGTCGCAAGACCATCCAATTTATCAAAAATCACTTTCTTGTCGGCGTCACTTCCATCGTCGACGACGATGATGTGGAGATCACTCTTAGCGTGAACCAGGCGAACCAATTTGACAAGATTCAGATCCGGTTGATAGGCGGGGATGATAAGATAATTCATAATCGTTCCTCGTTTCTTGAGATTTGTTGTAGCTAGTATAAAGACTCAAGCTTAAAGCTAACTGATATCAGTTTTCTTTAAGGAAAAGGGACAGGAAAGGAGTATCTTTCCTTCTATTAATTGCCATTTTTAAGGGGAAGTTTCCCTTCAATATCATAGGGTGTGTAAAAAATGATGTTTCAAATCCTAAAGATAATCCTTGCCTTTGTTCGAAAAGTCTGGTATAATAGTTTCTTGTGAGTAAACCTCACTTACCCCTTGCAAAGACTTGGGGTCATTAGTCCAAAAGGAGGAACATTATCAATGGCTAAATACGAAATTCTTTATATTATTCGTCCAAACATTGAAGAAGAAGCTAAAAACGCTTTGGTAGCACGTTTCGATTCTATCTTGACTGACAACGGTGCAACTGTTGTTGAATCAAAAGATTGGGAAAAACGTCGTCTTGCATACGAAATCCAAGATTTCCGTGAAGGACTTTACCACATCGTAAACGTTGAAGCGAACGACGCTGTAGCTCTTAACGAGTTCGACCGTCTTTCAAAAATCAACGGTGACATTCTTCGTCACATGATCGTAAAAGTTGACGCGTAAGAAATCATCAGAGGTGACTTATGATTAACAATGTTGTACTTGTCGGTCGTATGACCCGTGATGCTGAACTTCGTTACACTCCAAGCAATCAAGCAGTTGCTACTTTCAGCCTAGCTGTCAACCGCAACTTCAAGAGTCAGAATGGAGAGCGCGAAGCCGATTTCATCAACTGTGTGATCTGGCGTCAGCAAGCAGAAAACTTAGCCAACTGGGCTAAGAAAGGTGCTTTGATTGGGATTACCGGTCGCATTCAAACACGTAATTACGAAAACCAGCAAGGTCAACGTGTTTATGTCACTGAAGTCGTAGCAGACAGCTTCCAACTATTGGAAAGCCGTGCAGCACGCGAAGGGCATGCAGCTGGTGGCTATTCATCAGGCAACGGTGGTTTTGCTGGAAATGCAGCCCCAAGCTTTGGTGGATCTGAACCAAGCAATGCAGCGCCAAACTTTGGTCGTGAAGAAAACCCATTTGGAGCTAATCCAATGGATATCTCAGACGACGATCTTCCATTCTAAGAATGGGTTTAACGAATTAAAACTATAAAGGAGAATTAAACATGGCTCAACAACGTCGTGGCGGATTCAAACGCCGTAAAAAAGTTGATTACATCGCAGCAAACAAAATCGAATATGTCGATTACAAAGATACTGAGCTTCTTAGCCGTTTCGTTTCAGAACGTGGGAAAATCCTTCCTCGTCGTGTAACTGGAACTTCAGCGAAGAACCAACGTAAAGTAACAACAGCTATCAAACGCGCTCGCGTAATGGCTTTGATGCCTTTCGTAAACGAAGATTAAAAAAAAGACCCGGGTGGGTCTTTTTTTCAGGTCCGGTGGACCTCTTTGACCTTTCCCTAGCTCTAATCGTGTTATAATGTGGGAAGAAATGTATCAAGGAGAGAACTATGAAGGAAGGTGTAATCATCAGGAGGATGATAAAGGCAGATATTGAGCACATCTCTCAAGCCTTTATCCACCAAGGGTGGCCGGGTAGAGAGGATATCTTGACTAGCTATTTTCAGGAGCAGGAGAATAGAGAGAGGGACGTATTAGTAGCTGAGTCGGATGGATTTGTGGCAGGCTATATCACTATATTGCCTGCTGCCAAGCACGGCCCTTTCGTGGGAGTCTATCCTGAACTAACTGATTTTAATGTTTTTGAGCCATTTAGAAGTCGAGGAATTGGGAATCAACTCTTAGAAGAGGCGGAAAAAAGAGTCCGGCTACTATCAGAGATTGTTACTTTAGGGGTTGGTTTACACTCGGGTTATGGCCCAGCTCAAAGACTGTATGTTAAACGAGGCTATATCCCAGATGGATCTGGAATTTGGTTTAGGGATCGCCCCTTGGCCCCTTACAGTTCTTGTGAAAACAATGATGATTTAGTCCTCTATTTTTCAAAAAGGTTGAACAAGGAAATACAGTAAAACAAAAACGGATGAAAACTTCATCCGTTTCTTTTTAGCGTCGAGTTGCAGGTGCTGTGCTCGAACTTTTAATATTAAAGCGTTTCTTGAGGTAGAAGCGAAGGACAAGCGCTAGAGCTCCTAAAACGATGGCAAAAACATCTGGAATAGTTGGGTTGAGGACTTGTGGAAGTAAGGAGGTAAAGGACAAGACGATGACCCAAAGGAACATGACTCCGACAAGAATCGGCATGGATTTCCAAAGAGAGGGACGCTCACTGCGATTTTTTGTGCCATCCATATACTGATAGAAGAAGTAGTACATGAGATACAAGAGCAGAGCCCCTGTCAAACTTCCAAGGATCAAGGTGATCAACCCATAGCCAGTACGACGCGGTGCGACCAAGTTCATAAAGGCGCTAATCGCAGCAAAGACACCAAAGATAAAGAGGAAGGAATCCAAAATCATAAGAGAGGGAGCATCGTTTAATTTCGGATGCTCTTTTTCATAGCGTTCTTTCTCGCTGAAAGAATTCGCCCAAACAGTTGGAGCTCCAAAAAGAGTCCGTGCCGGAATCCCTTTTCCTTGGTTTTCATGGATAGCTGGAAGGATTTCTTGGATGAGGCTTTCTGCTTCTTCCTCTGATTTCCCGTTTTCAAGCAATTGGTGTTTGGCGATGCGGATAAATTCTTGGTTTTTCTTGCTGAGTTGATTCAAATCAAATTGAGACATAAATACTCCTTAGTGTTAGTAGTAGGTGTTAGAACCATTTTTTATGGATGAGGTAGACGACGAGAGAACCGGTCAGGGCAAAAGCGATGAAAATGATCAGCCAAAAGGCATTTGGTTCTCCATTGAGCGGTAATTCATTGTCTTTGAAGTTCATCCCATAGGCCGAGAAAATCATGGTTGGGATGGACATGACGATGGTCACCATGGCCAAGGTCTTCATGATGTTATTCTGGTTGTTGGAGATGATTGATGCGAAGGTATCGGTCATGGAGTGCAGGATATTTCCATAAATATCTGCCATCTCGATGGCCTGCTGGGTTTCGATCAAGGTATCTTCCAGTAGATCTTCGTCTTCTAGGTATTTCTTGATGTTGCTAGTGGCACTGGTCAATTTCTTGATCACGCGCTCATTGGTTTTCAGAGAGGCCTTAAAGTAGACGATGGTTTTTTCTAACTCCATCAACTCAATCAGCTCTTCATTACGCGTTGATTTGTGCAATTGACTTTCAATCTGCTCGCTTTTGCGATCCAAGGTACGAAGCGCTGACAAGTAGAGTTCGGCGTTACGATAGAGGATCTGAAAGATAAAGCGTGACCGCATAAAGGTATAGAAATTCCGCAAGCGTCGGTTGATAAAGATATCTAGAAGTGGCAATTTCTCCAAGCAAGTCGTGATAATAGCCTCTTCTGTCAGGATAATCCCTAGCGGAATGGTCACGTAGTAGGTCTGATTGTTCCGCTCTTCCTTGATGGGAACGTCGACGATGATCAAGGTATACTCATCTTCGATGGTCATACGGGACATTTCTTCCGCATCGAGTGGTGCCCGTAAGTCTGCAATATCGATATTAAAAGCAGAGGCGATTTCCATCGATTCACTTTGAGAAGGGTTCACAAGGTTGATCCAGCTACCGGGTTCCAGCGTCTCTATTTCTTTAAATTCAGTCGTTGTCGATAAAAAGACCTGTTTCATGGTGCCTCCCCTTGTTTTTTTACACCTTAACATTATATCAGAAAAAGGACAGTTTTGGATAAAAGAATACTAAAAAATTTGTTATAATGGAGGTTAACAAAAAGGTGATTAGAGTAAGAATATGCAAGATAAAATTGTCATTCATGGGGCACGCGCCCATAATTTAAAAAATATAGATGTGGAAATTCCACGGGACAAATTGGTCGTGGTGACGGGTTTATCTGGATCTGGAAAGTCCAGTCTGGCCTTTGATACCCTCTATGCAGAAGGTCAGCGCCGCTACGTGGAGAGCTTATCGGCCTATGCCCGCCAATTCTTGGGAAATATGGAAAAACCAGATGTCGACTCCATTGACGGCTTGAGTCCAGCCATTTCCATCGACCAAAAAACGACCAGTAAAAACCCACGTTCTACAGTGGGGACGGCAACAGAGATCAATGACTACCTGCGCCTGCTCTATGCGCGTGTAGGTACGCCTTATTGTATCAATGGACATGGCGCTATTACCGCTTCTTCGGTTGAGCAAATTGTCGATCAAGTCTTGGAATTACCAGAGCGCCAACGCCTGCAAATTCTAGCTCCCATTATCCGCAAGAAAAAAGGCCAGCACAAGAATATCATTGAAAAAGTCCAAAAAGACGGCTATGTTCGGGTCCGAGTTGACGGTGAGATCTATGATGTGACAGAGGTCCCAGAACTTTCTAAAAGCAAACAGCACACGATTGAAGTGGTGGTGGACCGGATCGTACTCAAAGAGGGTATCCGCTCGCGGCTCTTTGATTCGATTGAAGCAGTTCTTCGGATAGCGGATGGTTACGTGGTGATTGATACCATGGATGGCAAGGAACTGCTCTTTTCGGAGCATTATGCTTGTCCAGTCTGTGGCTTTACCGTTCCTGAATTAGAGCCCCGCCTCTTTTCTTTCAATGCGCCTTTCGGCTCCTGTCCAGACTGTGATGGGTTAGGCATTAAGCTGGAGGTGGACTTAGATTTGGTGGTGCCAGATGATCGCTTAACCCTTCGTGAAGGAGCTCTTGCTCCTTGGAATCCGATCTCTTCCAACTACTATCCTCAGATGCTGGAGCAGGCCATGATCCATTTTGGCATTGATATGGATCAGCCTTTCTCAGATCTTTCTCAAGAAGAAAAGGACTTGGTTCTCTATGGTTCAAACGGGAAAGAATTCCACTTCCACTATGAAAATGAGTTTGGTGGGGTTCGAGATATCGACATTCCCTTTGAAGGAGTCGTAACCAATATTCACCGCCGTTTCCGTGAGACCAATAGTGACTTCACCCGCAACCAAATGCGCTCTTATATGAACGAATTGACCTGTGCGACCTGCCATGGCTACCGTCTCAATGACCAGGCTCTTTCTGTCCGTGTCGGTGGGGAGAAAGGGATGCATATCGGAGAGGTGTCAGATCTATCGATTGCGGACCACTTAAAAGCTGTGGATCAGTTGGTCTTAACAGACAATGAAGCCACGATTGCAAGACCGATCCTAAAAGAGATCAAAGATCGTTTGACCTTCTTAAACAATGTAGGCCTTAATTACTTGACCTTGTCACGCTCAGCAGGAACACTATCAGGAGGAGAAAGCCAGCGCATTCGCTTAGCAACCCAGATTGGCTCCAACCTCTCTGGAGTCCTTTATATCTTGGATGAGCCTTCGATCGGCCTCCACCAGCGGGACAATGACCGCCTGATTGCCAGTCTCAAAAAGATGCGTGATTTAGGCAATACCTTGATCGTCGTTGAACACGACGAAGATACCATGAGAGAAGCAGACTACCTGATCGACGTCGGCCCAGGTGCCGGTGTCTTTGGGGGAGAGATCGTTGCTGCGGGAACTCCAAAGCAGGTGGCGCGCAACAGCAAATCCATTACCGGCCAGTATTTGTCCGGCAAGCGCAAGATTCCGGTTCCCACAGATCGCCGTTCAGGAAATGGTCGTTCTATTGAAATTACAGGGGCGAGTGAGAACAACTTACAAGACATCACAGCGCGCTTTCCTCTGGGTAAATTTATCGCAGTCACTGGAGTTTCCGGTTCTGGAAAATCGACCTTGATCAATGGCATCTTGAAAAAAGCCATCGCTCAAAAGCTCAACCGCAATTCGGAAAAACCAGGGAAATACAAGACGATTCAGGGGATTGAGCATATCGATCGCTTGATCGACATTGATCAAAGCCCGATTGGTCGGACTCCTCGTTCCAATCCAGCGACCTATACAGGCGTCTTCGATGACATTCGCGATCTCTTTGCTCAGACCAATGAAGCCAAAATTCGGGGCTATAAAAAAGGCCGCTTTAGTTTCAATGTCAAGGGCGGGCGTTGTGAAGCCTGCTCAGGAGATGGGATCATCAAGATTGAAATGCACTTCTTGCCGGATGTCTTTGTTCCTTGTGAAGTCTGCCATGGACGTCGTTACAATAGTGAGACATTAGAAGTCCACTACAAGGAAAAAAATATTGCAGAAGTGCTGGATATGACGGTCAATAAGGCGGTTGAATTCTTCAAGCACATTCCAAAAATTGAACGCAAACTCAAGACCATCCAAGATGTGGGCTTGGGCTATGTAACACTGGGGCAACCAGCGACCACCCTTTCAGGTGGGGAAGCGCAACGGATGAAGTTGGCTTCTGAATTGCACAAGCGCTCTACAGGAAAATCCTTCTATATCTTGGATGAACCAACGACCGGACTCCATACCGAAGACATTTCTCGCTTGATCAAAGTCTTAGAGCGATTTGTGGATGATGGCAATACGGTCCTTGTGATTGAGCACAATTTGGATGTCATTAAGACAGCAGATCATATCATCGATTTAGGACCAGAGGGCGGTGTCGGTGGCGGAACCATTATTGCGACCGGAACACCAGAAGAAGTAGCATCAAATCCTGCTAGCTACACAGGACAATATTTGAAAGGAAAATTACAATGAATCAACGGATCAGCAACTTAAGAAACAAAATGAAAGCCCAAAACCTCAAAGCGGTATTGATTAACAATTTGAAAAATGTTTATTATTTGACCAATTTCTGGGGTTCAAACGGGACTGCTTTGGTGACAGAAGAACGCGTGGTCCTCTTTACGGATTCGCGCTACACCATCCATGCTCATGCGACTTGTTTCCCCTTTGTAGAGATTGTGGAAACTCGCGATGAGTTGACTGCAGCTGCAGAGATCGTTAAGGATCTTGGAATCAAAGAACTTGGTTTTGAGGACGAAGTGACGGTGGCCTACCATGCCCGCATGGCTTCTGTTTTTAGTGGCATCAGCCTTCAATCCCTAGCGAACTTTGTGATGGAATTGCGCTTGATTAAAGATGAAACTGAGATTGCGGCCATTAAAAAAGCTTGTAGCATCTCTGACCAAGCCTTCCATGATATTTTAGACTATATCAAGGTAGGGAAAACGACAGAGTTGGAAGCAGCGACTTTCCTCGACTTTAGAATGCGGGAGTTGGGAGCTTCTGGTGTATCTTTCGATATTATTTCAGCAGCTGGTGAACGTTCTGCGATGCCTCACGCGACTCCAAGTGATCGGGCCATTTCAGCAGGAGATGCCTTGACCCTTGATTTTGGTTGCTTGTATGACCACTATGTCAGCGATATGACACGGACTATCTATGCGGGTCATGTCAGCGACAAGGAAAGAGAAATTTACGAAACCGTTTTGAAAGCCAATCAAGCCTTGATTGATGCGGCTAAAGATGGACTTGGCTTCCGTGATTTTGATAAAATTCCACGTGATGTGATCGAGGCAGCCGGCTATGGACAATACTTCACGCATGGAATCGGTCATGGAATTGGGCTAGATATCCACGAAGAACCATACTTCAGCCAAACGTCTAAAGAAGCGATTCAAGCAGGGATGGTTTTAACAGATGAGCCTGGGATTTATATTGAAGGCCTCTCAGGTGTGCGGATCGAAGATGACCTCTTGATCACAGAAACAGGCTGTGAAGTCTTGACTCTTGCTCCTAAAGAATTGATTGTCCTATAAAATAGACAGTATTTTCTTAACCCCTGTGTAACAAACAAAGATAAGAAAAGAGGCCTATGAAAAAACGAAGTGTAATAGTTGGAATTCTTCTAGTAGTCCTGCTATTTGTATTTGCTCCTTCTGCCCATGCTGGTGTTGGTAATACAGATAGTGGTGGCAGTAGCTTGATTGATTCAGGTGGTGGTAGCAGTTGGTCCGATAGTGGCAGTAGCTGGTCCGATGGCGGAAGTAGTTGGTCTGGTGGCAGCAGCTGGTCTGGTGGATCCAGTAGCTACAGTTCTAGTTCTGGAACAGACTCTGGTGGTGTAGTGGCAGTTTTTGCTATCGTTGGATTGATTGGATTTATCTATAATATTGCAAAAGAGGCTAATGATAGTGATGAATCATTCTCTTCAAATAGTGGTCCAAAACGGACAACCGAAGAGCGGGCCGGTCGACCAATTGAAAACAACTATGAAGCGATTCGCCGCATCCGTAAACTGGATCCAATGTTTGATGAAGACCGCTTCTTGTCGCAAGTCAAGCTGGTTTATCTTCAATTGCAGTCTGCTTGGACAGAAAAAGATTGGAATTCCGTACGGAATTTAGAAAGTACGAGTCTTTATGAGCAGCACTTGACGCAGTTACAAGAACATATTCGTGCCAAAACAACCAATGTTCTAGAGCGCGTGCGTGTGGAAGATTCGAAGATCAAAGACTTTATCGAAAATCCAGATGGTAATGACCGCATCGAAGTCATTCTGTCATCGACGATGAGAGATTACATCCGAAATGATGAAACGGGCCGTGTGATCGAAGGGGATCCAACCAAAGATCTCTTTACCGTTTACCGCATGGTCTTCCTCCGTGAACATGGAGCTCAGACAGAGATCATTAAGAATTCAGAAGTCGTTAGTGATCATTGTCCGAACTGTGGTGCGCCATTGACGATTGATTCAATCGACAAGTGTGAATATTGCCAAGCATCCTTGAAGCACAATCCAAAAGATTGGGTCTTGGATGTCTACGAAGTTGTGGATGAAATTGAATTCTACAGATAGGAGAATGTATGGGATTTATTAAAGCAGCCCTTTCAGCGGGCATTTCAAGTTTTCAAGATAGTAAATTTAAGGAAGCCATTACCTTGCCAGAAGCTGTTCCAGCAACAGCTTTGGCCATTAAGGGACAGCTCTTGACCAAAGATCCAGATGGGCGCTCTCGCCAGAGCAACCAAAATACAGGTCTATTGACAGATGGCTCTGTTGTCATTGTTCCTCAAGGCTATGTTGCTCTCTTGGTCAATAATGGAACTTTTCTAGGAGACCTTCTAGAAGCAGGAAGCCACGAATGGCAAGCCGGTGAAAATGCCTGGTTGTTTGAAAAGGGGGGCGTTAAAGGAACGTGGGATCAGTTCAAGAATCGTTTCTCATTTGGAGGCCAAGTGGTCACCCAACAAGAAATTATTTTTGTGCGGATGCAACCTTTTACAGGAAATAAATTTGGCACTCAAAATCCAGTCGAGTACTTTAGCGACCGTTACCAACAACTTCTTAGCATTCGTTTTTATGGTCTTTATGATGTTAAAGTAGCAGATCCTGTACTCTTTTACATCAGTGCAGTTAGTCGCCAAATCACTGCAGATAAGCCGTTTACCTTGGAAGATGTGGCTCAGGGAACCTTGCGCCAAAATCTGGCACCAAAAATTGCAGTGGCCATTTCAAAATATACGGCTGAAAATAAGGCGGATATTTACAATATCAATGCGGACCAAGACGTCTTCAATGAAGTAGCAAAACGCGAAGTCAATAAAACGTGGACAGAATTATATGGTATCGAATTAACCAATGTCCTCATCGAAGATTTGAGCTACGATGCAGACAGTATGGCCAAGGTCAATAAACTGGACAGTGAATTGGCAGCGATGAAGTACAATACCATTGAAATCGAAGAACGTCGTGCTCGCAATGAAGCCTTGGTCGCAGCTGCTAAAAATGAAGGTGGCAATGGCATGAACATGATCATGGGGATGAACTTGGGTCAAGCCCTTGGTAATGACCTTCAAAAACAAGCCTCTCCAGCTCAAGACAAGCCACATACCTTCTACATTGAAGTAGATGGAAAATATGTCCATGTCACCAAAGATGCGGATGGTAATATTGTGCCTGTAGACCAATAAGGAATAGTGAAGATGGAGTTGGAGATATAGAGATTCTAAGGACTCGTTCCTACAATCTCTCTCCGCCTTCTAGCCTTCCTAAAAAGAGAAAATTGCTGTTTGAGAAAAATCAAATAGTGTGTTACAATAAAGAGTAATCTATTTTTAAAAAAGAGGTAATAAAACATGATCGAAGCAAGTAAATTGAAAGCTGGTATGACTTTTGAAACAGCTGACGGAAAATTGATCCGCGTTTTGGAAGCTAGCCACCACAAACCAGGTAAAGGAAACACTATCATGCGTATGAAATTGCGTGATGTCCGTACTGGTTCAACATTTGATACTAGCTACCGTCCAGAAGAAAAATTTGAACAAGCGATTATCGAAACTGTTCCAGCTCAATACTTGTACAAAATGGATGATACAGCCTACTTCATGAACACGGAAACATATGACCAATATGAAATTCCAGTTGTGAACGTAGAACAAGAATTGCTTTACATCCTTGAAAACTCAGAAGTAAAAATTCAATTCTACGGAAGCGAAGTAATCGGTGTAACAGTTCCTACAACTGTTGAATTAACTGTTGCAGAAACTCAACCATCTATCAAAGGTGCTACAGTGACTGGTTCTGGTAAACCTGCTACAATGGAAACTGGTTTGGTCGTAAACGTTCCTGACTTCATCGAAGCTGGACAAAAATTGGTCATTAACACTACTGAAGGAACTTACGTTTCTCGTGCATAAGAGACATCTCAGGGTGTCAAATAGAAAGGAACTTCTATGGCAACTGAACAATTTGGTGACATCGTTATTGCACCACGTGTATTAGAAAAAATTATTGCGATTGCAACAGCAAAAGTAGAGGGTGTCTATTCGCTTGAAAACAAGAGTGTTTCAGATAGCTTATCCAAACGCTCCCTTGGACGTGGCGTCTACCTTCATACAGAAGAAGATGGTCAAGTTTCAGTGGACATCTATCTCTATTTAGAATATGGAGTGGCTGTACCATCTGTCGCTGTAGCCATTCAAAAAGCGGTTAAGTCTGCAGTTTATGATATGGCAGATGTAACCTTGGATACTGTCAACATTCACGTTGTTGGTATCGCAACGGAAAAATCTCCAAAACCAGACTTGAAAGATTTGTTTAATGAGGACTTCCTCAATGACTGATGAAATTTTATTAGAATCACGTCGAGATTTGCGTGAGCGCGCCTTCCAAGCCTTGATGGCCTTGGAATACGATGGAGACATTGTTGAAGCTTGTCGTTTTGCTTATCTACATGATAAGGACCTAGCAGAAGACAAAGAAGTCGATCTTCCTGCCTTTCTCATGAATCTCGTGACGGGTGTCTACCAATCCAAAGATCAACTGGACCAGCAAATCGGTCAACATTTGAAAACCGGCTGGACTGTTGAGCGCTTGACCTTGGTAGAGAAAAACATCCTTCGTCTGGGAATTTACGAAATGACAGAGTTTGATACACCACAGATCGTCGCAGTCAATGAAGCGGTGGAATTGGCCAAGGCCTTTTCAGATGAAACCTCTTCACGATTTGTCAACGGTGTCCTCAGTCAATTTGTGACAGAAGAATAATTAAAAAAGAGCCGATGGCTCTTTTTTTGTGAAAAATATCCCCACAGTTTCTACTGAGGGGATACTGCTTTTAGACACTTTTTCCAGAGTGGAGACTAACGGGCAAGAAATAACCGGTAGTCGCTACTTTTTTTCCTTCGATCTTTTGGAGTAAAAGATCCACCATGAGGATAGCAATGTCTTCGAGGGGTTGTTGGATGGTTGTCAGTTCAGGTGTATAGGTCTCAATGAACTGGGTTCCATCATAACCAATCACTTTCAAATCCTGGGGAATCTGAATATCTAATTCTCTAGCGACTTTCATGATCAAGATCGCCGTCAAATCATCGGAGGCGAAAATGGCATCTGGTTTGTGGTGGGTTAAAATCTGTTTGATTTCCATTTCTTTGCGAATAGGGGAGAAATCACTGGAAACATTAATGATCATGGACTCAGGTAGAACCGATGCAAACCCCGCATGACGCAAGCCTGTTGGGGAGTTGGAGTTGTCATTCCCTGTGATCATGATAATATTTCGGGCTCCGGTTTTTACTAAAGTTTCTGCTGCAAGCACCCCGCCAGCGTAGTTGTCTGAAGAGACAACCGGAATTTCTGGGGAGAGGTTGCGGTCAAAAGCAATGATAGGAGCAGTTACCCGGTTGTAATCTTCAATGCCCAAATTATGACTTCCTGAAATGATGCCATCTACCTGGTTAGCCTCCAACATCTCAATATATTCGCGCTCTTTTTCGGAGTCGTGTTCACTATTGCAGATAATGGTTTTATAGCCGTGTTTGAAGAGTTGGTGCTCTAGTTTGTCGATTAACTCAGCATAGAAAACATTGCTGATGTTGGGAAAGATCAAGCCGACTAACTTGGCTGATTTTCCTTGGAGACTACGAGCAACATTGTTAGGTTTATAGCCCAATTCTCGCATGGCTTCTTGGACTTTTTGGATCGTTTTTTCAGACAGGTATCCTTTTTTATTGATGACCCGTGAGACAGTAGTAGGGCTGACACCGGCGAGTTTGGCGACATCAGTTAGCTTTGCGACCATAATCAAGTTCGTAGTAAGTTCCAGTAGGGGTTCCAGACTTGATCAAGATTCCATTTTGATCCGCATGTGGGTAGACCCGACCAGAAAATACTTTTTCTCCTTTATTAATAAAGATTTCAAAAATTGAATTGTCAATGAAAATATTAGCAGTCGTCGCTTGGTTAGCGATTGTGCAGCTACGGCTCGTACCGAATTCTTGGGCATATTGCTCACCAGCCTGGCTACGATCCACTGTGACCAATCCTTTAGCCAGATCAAATGTGAGAACTAAGCCCTTTCCTTCTGCATCTGCAAAGAGGACGATTTCATTCTGGCTATCTTTTTCAAACTGCAATTCCAATTCATAGCAGTTCTTGGTTTGAGCCTTGTTGGCAAATGCCTCACTCTCAGCGCGCAAGTCCTTGATCGCTTCAACTGGGTATTGGTAGAGCTTGCCATCTTTGATGGTTAATTCTTTGACCAGTGAGAGAGCTCCTTGGTAGTCATAGGAATCTGTTGGATAAGAAACGTCTGGAAGACCTAGCCAGCTAACAGCATAGGCACGTCCATCAGGTGCATTAAATCCTTGAGTGGCATAGGCTTCAAAACCATAGTCGAGATTATGCAATTCAGATACATCAACCATTTTGGCCTTTTCTGGGTCAAAGCTTGCCCCGATCTTGTACATATTTGGATAGATATTGTCATAATCGAGAACGGATTTATCTAAGCCTTGAGGGCAGTAGAGAAGAACGGGTTGGTCTCCAACAAAGACTAGGTTGGGACATTCCATCATATAAGCTGTCCGATCGTTTGCAAAATCCAAGTCACCGACTGCAACCCAGTTGGTATAGTCGTTATCTACAGCCTTATAGAGACGGATGAATCCTTTCTTCTCAAGGTCTTGACCACCGACGATAGTGTAGTATTGCCCCTTAAAGTTAAAAATCTGTGGGTCACGGAAGTGACCCGTAGAGTCAGCTGGTTGATCAATCAAAATTTTGTCAATTTTTTCAATCTTTCCGTCTTTGTCCATCAAAGCACCGACTTGGTAAGGATGACGAACCCATTCTGCATCACGAACATTTCCAGTGTAGAATAAGAATAGTTTGTCACCAAACTGCATGGCTGATCCAGAATAAGCTCCATGGCTATCCAGATCTGTGTCTGGAAGAAGCGTTACACCAGTTTCTTTGAAATGAACCAAGTCTTCACTTTCTGTTTGTACCCATGATTTTAACCCATGGGCTGCACCAAATGGGAAATTTTGGTAAAACAAGATCCATTTTCCATCAAAGTAGGAAAAACCGTTAGGATCATTTAAGAGACCTGCTTTTGGCTCAACATGATAGTGTGTATGCCAAGGAGATTTCGCCATGTTTTCTTGGATGGCTTGCTTTTCCTCTGTTGTCCAGTCTTCGTAACGTCTGTAACGACGTTCAGTTGTCCATTCCATTTTATTCCTCCGAATTTTTTCTTACTTCCATAGTAACGATTTCCTATTAAAAATGCAAGCAATAAATGAAAAAAATGGCAAAAAATGTCAAACGATTGACACCTGCAAGAAGGAGTTTTAAAGAGGATTAAAAATGAAAACGAATGAAAATATGAAAGTTTTTGAAAGTGAAAAAACTAGGAAGGACCCTTTGATAGCGCCACTAAAGCGATTATGTGAATGAAAATTCTTACATCCTATCAAAAGCTGTCAAAATAGTTTAAAAAGTTTCAAAAAAATCCTGCAAAACGCTTGACATATTTTCAATACGTGGTACAATTAAAAACGTAGAAACGATTTAACCGTTTACATTACAAAAAATAAGGAGATTTTTGCAAAATGTCAAATACAGAAATTGCAAAGCAGGTCATCGATGCAATCGGTGGGGTTGAGAACGTTAGCAGTGTTGCTCACTGTGCGACTCGTCTTCGCGTGATGGTAAAAGATGAATCAAAAATCAACAAAGATGTTGTTGAGAATATCGAAAAAGTACAAGGTGCTTTCTTTAACTCAGGTCAATACCAAATTATCTTTGGTACTGGTACTGTAAACAAGATTTACGATGAAGTCGTAGCTCTTGGATTACCAACCTCAACTAAGGCTGAGATGAAAGCTGAAGCAGCTAAACAAGGGAATTGGTTCCAACGCGCGATCCGTACTTTCGGTGATGTCTTTGTACCAATTATTCCAGTTATTGTTGCGACTGGTCTTTTCATGGGTGTCCGTGGTTTAGTGAATGCCCTTGGTGTGACTCTTCCAGAAGATATCACAACTTACACCCAAATTTTAACAGATACAGCCTTTATTATCTTGCCTGGTCTTGTTGTTTGGTCAACTTTCCGTGTATTTGGTGGAAATCCGGCAGTGGGTATTGTACTTGGTATGATGCTTGTTTCGGGTTCACTTCCAAATGCTTGGGCTGTTGCTAGTGGTGGTGAAGTGACTGCCATGAAATTCTTTGGCTTCGTTCCGGTTGTAGGTTTGCAAGGGTCTGTTCTTCCAGCCTTCATCATCGGGGTTCTTGGTGCAAAATTTGAAAAATCACTTCGAAAAGTAGTTCCGGATGTATTAGATCTTTTGGTGACTCCTTTTGTGACACTCTTCGTGATGTCAATTCTTGGATTATTCGTTATTGGACCAGTTTTCCACGTAGTTGAAACGTATATCTTAATTGGTACAAAAGCAATTCTTAACTTGCCATTTGGTCTTGGTGGATTGCTCATTGGTGGAGTTCACCAATTGATTGTCGTATCTGGTGTCCACCATATCTTTAACTTGCTTGAAGTTCAATTGTTAGCAGCCGATCATGCTAATCCGTTTAATGCGATCATTACTGCAGCAATGACAGCCCAAGGTGCTGCGACAGTTGCAGTAGCTGTGAAAACTAAAAATGCAAAATTGAAAGCTTTAGCTTTCCCAGCAGCACTTTCTGCCTTCCTCGGTATCACTGAGCCTGCTATCTTCGGGGTTAACTTGCGTTTCCGTAAACCATTCTTCCTTTCATTGATCGCAGGTGCAATCGGTGGTGGATTGGCATCTCTCCTTGGACTTGCTGGAACAGGTAATGGTATCACTATCATTCCTGGTACAATGCTTTATATTGGTAATGGTCAACTTGCTCAATATTTGCTTATGGTAGCAGTTTCATTTGCGCTTGGATTTGCATTGACTTACATGTTTGGTTATGAAGATGAAGCTCCTGTGGTTGCTTCTGAAAATGCGACAACTGAACGTCTGGTTGAAGAAGAAACAACTGGAAATGTTCCTGCATCTCTTCAAGATGAAACGATCATCTCACCTATCGTTGGTAGTGCTGTAGCGCTTGCTGATGTGAATGATCCTGTCTTCTCAAGTGGAGCGATGGGACAAGGGATTGCTATCAAACCAACTGAAGGCGTTGTCTATGCACCAGCAGATGCGGAAGTAACTATTGCTTTTGCGACTGGACATGCTTACGGTTTGAAAACAGCTAATGGTGCTGAAATCTTGATCCACGTTGGGATTGATACAGTATCAATGAATGGTGAAGGATTTGATCAAAAAGTAGCTCAAGGCGATAAAGTCAAAGCTGGTGAAGTCCTTGGTACATTTGATGCAGCGAAAATTGCCGCAGCTGGTCTTGAAGACACAACTATGGTGATCGTCACTAACACAGCTGACTTTGCTTCTGTCACACCTGTTGCAACTGGATCTGTTGCGAAGGGTGATGCGATCATCGAAGTCAAAGCTTAATCGAAAAATAAGTTCTCAAGGACTGGTCTATCATCTCCAGTCCTTGAATTTTATTTCTCAAAAAAAGTGTGTTTTTTCTTTAGAGAAGAGAAAAAGATTGACTACAAAATATGCTATAATAAATACAGGATATTTTTCATAATAAAAAAGGAGCCAACATGACAAAATTATATGGAAGTTTGGAAGCTGGCGGTACAAAATTTGTTTGTGCAGTTGGTGATGAAAACTATAATGTTGTGGAAAAAGTACAATTTCCAACAACCAAGCCAATTGAGACGATTGATAAGTGTATTGAATTTTTCTCAAAATTTGAGGATCTAGTTGGGCTTGCGATTGGATCATTTGGACCAATTGATATCGATCCAAATTCAAACACTTATGGTTTCATCACAACGACTCCAAAACCAAATTGGGCCAATGTAGATATCGTTGGGGCTTTCCGACGTGCCTTGAATGTACCTATCTATTTCACGACAGATGTGAATAGTTCTGCCTATGGAGAAGTGGTCGCACGCAATAACGCGGGTGGTCATATCGAAAACTTGGTTTACTATACAATCGGAACAGGAATCGGAGCTGGTGTCATCCAACGTGGTGAGTTTATCGGGGGAGCTGGACACCCAGAAATGGGGCACTACTATGTGGCCCAACACCCAATGGATGTGGAAAAAGAATTCAAGGGTGTTTGTCCTTTCCACAATGGCTGTTTGGAAGGCTTTGCGGCTGGTCCTAGTCTGGAAGCTCGTACAGGTATTCGTGGGGAAAACATTGAACTCAACAGCAATGTATGGGATATTCAAGCCTACTACATCGCACAAGCAGCGGTGAATGCGACCGTTACCTTCCGCCCAGACGTCATTGTCTTTGGAGGAGGAGTAATGGCTCAACAACATATGTTAGATCGTGTTCGCACGAAATTTACTGCCCTCTTAAACGGTTACCTCCCTGTACCTGATGTGAGAGATTATATTGTGACACCTGCAGTTGCTAGCAATGGTTCAGCGACCTTGGGGAACTTTGTTCTTGCAAAAGAAGTGAGCGAGAAGTTTAAAAAATAAGTAGCAATTGTCTCTTAGAGGTTAGAAATAAGAGCGAGGAGGCTGGGACACAAGTCCTAGCCTCTCAATTATTTTTGGATTGTCGAGCAAGACGCAGTGGTTGAGTGGACTCTACTACGCTGATTTCATCAGCTTTTACAGCCCTACTCAACTGTGCGGAGGTGGGACGACGAAATCGAATTCTAACGAATTACCGATTTCTGTCCCACTCTCTTCTTTCGTCTATCTATAAAGAAGAGAGGGAAGGAATGAAAAAGAATATTGTGAAGGATGTCTTATTCTTGGGTCAAAAGTCAGAAGAAGCGACACTTGAGGATCGCCCCTTGGCTTTTGATTTGCAGGATACCTTAAATGCTCATCTCCTTGAGTGTGTGGGTTTGGCGGCCAATATGATCGGAGTGAAAAAGCGGGCGATTATCATTCGAATGGGCAATGAAAATCTGGTCATGTTTAATCCTGTTCTCCTTGAAAAGAAAAAGCCTTATCAAACAGAGGAAGGATGTTTATCTTTAGTGGGGAGTCGGCCAACAACTCGTTATGAGGAGATGACAGTGGCCTATCGAGATGTGAATTGGAAAGCAAAAACGATTCATTTGTCAGGTTTTCCAGCCCAGATCTGTCAGCACGAAATGGATCATCTAGAAGGCATTATTATCTAGAAGTCATTAATGGAGTCGATTGGGCTCCATTTTTTTAGTTCTTATAGAAACTTTTTCTTGACAGGGATCTTTTTTGTGCTAAAATAGTTCTCATAGTAACTTTAAAGTTCTTATGAGAACTGTTTGGAGGAATGATGGAAAAGCCATTACAAGAATTAAAAAGAATCGGCCATCTCATTCACCTCATGGTGGAAAGAGAGGCTAAGAAGCGTGGGTTTGAATTTAGCGCAGGACCACAAGGTCAGGTATTGAGATTCTTATCTCATCGTGAAAAGGAGGGAAAAGTGACCTTAATTCGGGATGTTGAACAGGAACTTCATATCACAAAATCCGTGACCAGTAATCTGATCAAGCGAATGGAGAAAAATGGGTTTATTTATTTAGAGGCTAGTCCGACCGATAAACGGGCCAAGTATGTCTACCTAACAGACAGTGTGAAAGCCAATTTGAATGACATGAAGCAATTCTTTGAAGAGGTAGAACGGAGTCTAGTAGCGGGTGTATCAGAAGAAGAATTGGCTATCTTTTTCAAGGTTATGCAGCAATTTTATGAGAATATGAAAAAAAGGAGCGAGGAATGATCAATATATTTCGGCGCTTAACCGCCAAAGAATGGGGCATGATTGCCCTTAGTACGGTCTTTATCTGTCTGGCTGTTTGGATGGATTTAAAGACTCCTGAATACTTATCTGATATCACGACCCTCTTAGCTAAGGATGGGACTAAGGTTTCTGATATTATGGATCCGGGAAGCAAGATGTTGCTCTTCTCTTTTGGAAGCTTTTTGATGGCAGTTTTTATGGGCTTTTTAGCTTCAAGAGTCGCTGCCAGCTTTACGACGCGGCTTCGAGGAGAGATTTTCCATCAAGTGATGGATTACTCTGATGCCGAGATCAAGAAATTCTCTGTTCCCTCTCTCTTGACCCGGACGACCAACGATTTGACTCAATTGCAAATCATGATTGTCATGGGGATGCAAGTCGTGACGCGTGGTCCCATTATGGCAATTTGGGCTTTGACCAAGATTTGGGGCAAGAGCGATGCTTGGACAACTTCTGTTGGGATTGCGGTCTTGATGGTCTTGATTCTGCTATCTGTTCTGGTTCTTATTGCCTTTCCACGCCAGCAAAAGGTTCAAGGTTTGACCGATGCTTTGAATGCGACGACACGAGAGAGTTTGACTGGGGTGCGAGTGGTTCGCGCCTACAATGCAGAAGCTTATCAAAATGAAAAATTCCAGGCTGAAAACAAGGGCTTAACCCGTCTAAATCTCTTTGTTTATCGGTTGATGTCTTTAATGAACCCGGTTATGACAGTGGTATCAAGTGGGTTGACCCTGGCTATCTACTGGATTGGGGCGCACTTGATCAATGATATCGCCATGCCAAAAGATCCTACAAAGATCCTCGCCA
The DNA here is from genome assembly GCF_041431935.1 of Streptococcus sp. 27098_8_99. Lineage (NCBI taxonomy): Bacteria > Bacillati > Bacillota > Bacilli > Lactobacillales > Streptococcaceae > Streptococcus > Streptococcus sp. 27098_8_99. The sequence continues at coordinate 56,591 of NZ_JAPVYQ010000015.1, forward strand.
GTCCTGCATTAGCGGATCGGACCAAGGTCTTCTCAGATATGATCACCTTCTCCTCTTACGCCATGCAGGTTGTCATTGGCTTTATGATGATGGTGGCCATCTTGATTATCCTTCCTCGTGCCTTGGTATCCGCAAAACGGATTAATCAGGTCTTGGCTCTTGAACCGTCTGTAGCCTTCCCAAGTGAGTCAAAAGAAACAACAGGCCAAGCAGGTACAGTAGAATTTCAAGACGTTTCCTTCCGATATGGACGGACTTCCCGTGCTGTGATTGAGCACGTGACCTTCTCAGCTCAGAAAGGACAAACCGTTGCCTTCATCGGATCAACTGGTTCTGGTAAATCCACTTTGGTCAATTTAATCCCGCGTTTTTACGATGCGACAGAAGGAAAGATCTTAGTGGATGGGGTGAATGTCAAGGACTATAGCCACCAAGAATTGAACAATAAAGTCGGCTACATTCCACAAAAAGCAGTGCTCTTTAGTGGCACGATTCGCTCCAATATGGAATTTGGGGAAAGTAGCCAAGGAAAATTAGAGGATGAAGCCATCTGGAAAGCTCTTGAATTGGCCCAAGCCAAAGAGTTTGTTGCCGCAAAAGAGAAGGGCTTGGATACAGAAGTAGCGCAAGGAGGAAGCAACTTCTCTGGAGGACAACGTCAACGTTTGGCGATTGCGCGTGCCCTTGCACGCAAGCCCGAGATCCTCATCTTTGATGATTCCTTCTCAGCCCTGGATTATAAAACAGATCGGATCTTGCGACAAGCCCTAAAAGAAAAGTTGGCAGATACGACCAAATTGATCGTTGCGCAACGGATTTCGACCATTATGGATGCGGATTTGATTTTGGTCTTGGATCAAGGGAAGGTCGTCGGTCAAGGTACCCACAAGGAATTGCTTGCGACCAATGAAGTCTATCAAGAAATTGCCTATTCACAATTGTCTAAGGAGGAGTTGGAACATGCATAAAACAAAACAAGAATCGTCCCTTTGGAGACAACTTTCTCCCTATTTGAAGGGCTTCCACCTATTTTTCCTAGTTGCTATCCTCTTTTCGGTCGTATCGAGTATTATCACGGTTATTGGACCGGATAAATTAAAAGAAATCACGGATACTATCACAAAAGGGATGGGAGGAGTCATTGATATTGACAAGATCACTTCGATTGCTCTGACCTTAGCCATCCTTTATGGAGTTGGAGCACTAGTGTCCTACAGCAGTAGCTTCATTATCTCAACGATGATTCAGCGCTTCGCAGAACGCTTGCGCAATGCCATCGCTGAAAAGATCAATCGTGTACCCCTCCAATATTTTGATAGTCACGAACAAGGAGATACCTTGTCTCGTGTGACCAATGACGTGGATTTGATGACCCAATCCTTTAACCAAAGCTTGGTTCAAATGGTCTCCTCTATCGTCTTATTGATCGGCTCCATCTTCATGATGTTTAAGACGGACTGGCACTTAGCTGTCACAGCGATTGTATCCGTCTTTGCTGGCTTTGCTCTTTCTAGCATCATTATGGTCAAGAGTCAGCCTTTGTTTAAACAGCAACAAGATAATCTTGCCAAAGTTTCAGGCTATGTTGAAGAAATCTATAGTGGCCACAATGTTGTTATTTCCTATAATGGCCGCCATCAAGCCAAAGATCATTTTGATGCCATCAACCAAGATTTGTACCATAGCATGTGGAAATCCCAATTCTTCTCTGGGATCATGATGCCCTTGATGCAGTTTGTAGGGAATTTCGGCTATGTCATGGTCTGTATCGTTGGGGCTGTCCTCACCATTAATGGAGACATTACCATCGGGACCATTGTGGCCTTTATGACCTATGTCCGCATCTTTACCCAACCAATTGGTCAAATGGCCCAAGGAATTACCCAATTGCAATCAGCCAGTGCTGCTATGGGGCGTGTCTTTGAATTCTTAGACGAAGAAGAAATGGAAGACGAATCCCAAAAAACACGTCAATTGGAAACACCAAAAGGTCATGTCACCTTTGAGCATGTTCGCTTTGGCTATTCACCAGACAAAACCATTATCCATGACTTTACAGCTGAAGCCAAACCGGGGCAAAAAGTGGCCATTGTTGGTCCGACAGGTGCAGGTAAGACGACCATGGTCAATCTCTTGATGCGTTTTTACGACATTCAAGCTGGTAAAATTACCATCGATGGTGTGGATACTAAGGCCATGAGCCGAGAAGAAGTTCATGATGCCTTTTCGATGGTCTTGCAAGATACCTGGCTATTTGAGGGGACTATTCGAGAAAACCTGGTCTTCAATCAAACGGATATTTCAGACGAAGCGGTGGAAGCAGCAACACGAGCGGTTGGGGTCCATCACTTTATTCGGACCTTGCCGAATGGTTATGACACCGTGCTAGATGATTCTGTCACCTTGTCCGTCGGTCAAAAGCAACTCTTGACCATTGCGCGTGCCCTCTTGAAGGATGCCCCGCTCCTCATCTTGGATGAAGCAACCTCATCTGTCGATACCCGTACAGAAGAGTTGATTCAAAAAGCCATGGACAAACTCATGGAAGGCCGGACCTCCTTTGTCATTGCCCATCGCTTGTCCACTATCCGTAATGCGGATCTGATTCTCGTGATGAAAGATGGAAATATTATCGAGCAGGGTAACCACCAAGAGCTCATGAGCCAAAATGGCTTCTATGCCGATCTCTACAATAGTCAATTCACAGAAGAAGTGGCATGAAATCAAGATACAAAGCCCGTAAAATGCACAGTGAAAATAGGGAGTAGGACAGAAGCTATACGATTGTGGACGCTTCGCCGTCCTACCCCCACAAGGCTGATTAGAATTCTTCCGAGCTTATCAAGCGAGAGAAGAGTTCAATCAGCTACTGTGTCTGGAAGTTAGTGCTAGTATAGTTAGCGTTTTTCACCCAGCATTTAGGGCGTGTTCAATTCGTGTAACGGCAAGCACAATGGTGCCTTGCCGACACGACTCACTAACTCCTCAGGTGGATAATATCGATCCACCTTCGTCCTGTCGCAATTCCGACAAGATACAAAGGGCGTAACATACAAAGTGAAAAAA
>NZ_JAPVYQ010000016.1:0-55797 GCF_041431935.1 Streptococcus sp. 27098_8_99
TCGACAATCCAAAAATAATTGAGAGGCTAGGACTTTTGTCCCAGCCTCTTTCCGAACTTTATTCTTCTTCTGGGTAAACCAAGCCCCAGTCTTTGCGGAGTTGAGTCATGAGGTCCATGACATCGCGGCTGTAGTTTAGGTAGAGATGATTTTCCCTTCCTGCGACTGCTGCTTCCATATCAAGGACTTCATACTGGAGGGCTTTGGCAGTTTCTCCTGCTTCGATCACTTCTTGTGAACCATCTTCCGTATAGGTGATGACCGCTTTTTGGCCACGCGGGTATTCGTAGAGTTCGATATAGCCCTTGTCATAAGCGATTGTCCCACGTTTCGGTTGTTTGGCGTGAAGACTCAGCGTCACCGTCGCCATTTCCCCTTCACGATTCGTAAGAAGGATCCCTGCTTGTTCATCAACACCAGTCGGTGCCAGCTTGACCTGTGAAACCATCTCTGTCGGCTGTGAGGTCATAAACCAACGGACGAAAGATAGGGCATAGACACCGATGTCCAGTAGAGCACCACCTGCCAGATTGCGATTGAAAAAGCGATTGGTCATATCGTATTCTTTATAGGAGCCGAAGTTCATCTGGATGACCTTGAGAGGGCCTAGCTTGCCACTTGCCACAATTTCAGAGAGTTTCCGATAAATAGGCATATGGAAAATGGTCATGGCTTCTGCCAGTTTGACATGGTTTTCTTCAGCAAGCTTTATCGCTTCTGCCAATTCCTCACTGTTGAGAGTGATGGACTTTTCGCAGAGCACGTGTTTGCCAGCTGCGAGGGCCTTGCGGAGATACTGGATATGAGTATTGTGAGGGGTTGAGATATAGATGATATCCACTTCAGGATCCTCAAAGACTTGGTCAATTTCATGATACACCTTTTCGATCCCGTATTTCTCAGCGAAGGCTACCCCCTTGTCATAGGTACGATTGGCAACGGAATAGAGTTTCCCACCAAGCGCTTCAAGGGCTTGCGCCAATTCATTGGCAATAACGCCAGTTCCAAGACTAGCCCACTTATAGTTGATATGATGGCCCATGGATTAATCTCCTTTTTTATTGACGGTAGAAATATTGATCAGCCGGGTAGTTGCCTGCAGATTGAGTGACCACTAGACGTAGCTTGCTGGTATCAGACTGGTCTCCATCTGGATTTTGGAAACCGATTTTCAGAAGTCCAATCGCAGCACCAGTCTCACCCATCTTCATCTCAACATAAGGGATCTTGCTCTTCTTATCCGAGTCCGCAACAGCCTTGAGGCTGCCTTGGCCCTTGACTTTTCCGTCTGCTTGGATGACGATTTCAGCACCCTTGCCATTGCGCCAGGTTCCAGCTAAGCTTGAGAAGTCGCCTCCGTTAATGGCCGCAATATCCAAGTCTTTCTCTTTTTTCGGTTGTGGGTAAGCTTTCCACCACTCTAGATGGTAATCACGGTAGGCCGCATCCCCAAAGAGAATCCGACGTTCTTGGGAAGCTACTCCGTCAGGACCTGTCACACCCGCTGGGATCAAGTACAAGGTTTGCTCTTGCCCTTGGATCGCAGTCGCATTTGCCCCTGTGAAATAAACTTCATAATAGCCTTTTCGCTTCTTGGGATCTTTTTCTTTATTGAACAAGTAACTTGCCCGAGTGCCTCCACTCCAGAAAGTCCAGCCAGTCTCCCCATTTACAATACTTGGAAAGGCATTGGTCTTGTTTTGGTAATATTCTTCTGGAGTATAGCCATAAAGTTTAAAACCGGAATCTGCGATTTCCTTTTCATAGGCCTCATTGGAATAAGCACCCTCAAACGGTGAGAGATTGCCATCAAGGACGACATCATTGGGATCTGTCGATTTGAAAAAATCCTCCCGATTGGCAAAGACCATCTCGTGGTCAGGATTTTTATCAGACATGGTGACCGTGATCAAAGGCTTCTTGTCTGTCTTGTATTTGAAGACACGAACAGTGACTGTAAAGTCAGTATTGCCATCGGACTTTTTCATCTTGCCTGTCGAAACTTTGTTAGACCCTTCGACCTTCCAATCTGTACTAAATTCAGCGGATACCTTGCCGTCAGCCGTTTGGTAATCGATCTTCCAGGCCTTGCCTTTTTTCTCGATTTTGGCTTCATCCCGTTCATTAGAGACATAGTCACCACTCAGGTCAATAGCTTTTTCCTTTGGCTTGGTGACCTTCTTACTGGTCTGGTTAAATTCCTTTTTATGGTCTGGTTGGATGTTGGAGCTAGAGTAGAGATAGACTCCACCGATCAGAACAACTGCTCCGACAAGCCCCAAAATCGGCCCCAGGTATTTTTTCTTCCACTTAAGATTCATTTTACTACCTCCATGGAATAAGATCTTTACACTAGTATACCCTAAATCGAAAGTATAGTAAAATTCCCCTCTATGTAGTGGTTTCCCAGGTTTGAACTGACTAGTTTTAGTAGAAAATACCTGTTTCTCAAAAATAATATTTTGTTTATCATTATTTTTTTATCGTTTTTCGATACTTTTTTATTGACTATTTTTTTATAAGGAGTATACTATAAGTGAAAAATAAATAAACTTCAAGGAGGCTTGCGATGAAAAACTCAAAAACCTTAAAAAATGTCATTGAAGTCTTGACGGCTTTCATTTACTTCTGTGGCTTTATGACCCTGGCTGCACTGGTCGTCCACCTGCTTTCCCGCATGGGGCTTTTCAAAGATCTCATTCAATCAGGTCGCTTGTCCTTTGATGCGAATGGCATCCAACTCTTCCCCAAACATCCGCAACCTCTCTGGCAGTTGCTCTTCCCACTAGCCTCAAGCGCTATCTATATTTACCTTCTCATCACCATTCGCAGCTTCCTCCAAAATCTCTACCAAGAAAAGATCTTTTCTCACTCCAACATTGATCTTTGCAACCGAGCTTGGAAGATTCTCTTGGTCTTGTCCTTTATGTCTGGCACACTTGAAACCAGTGGAAATGCTTATCTCCTTCCCTTCACTTTCCAATTTACCTTTAACACAGGGCTTCTCCTTGCCGTTCCAATCGTCTGGGTCTCTGGAAAGATTTTAGAGAGAGGGATTGAGATTGCTGAAGAAAATGAGCTAACCATTTAAGGAGGGTACCATGATTATCGTCAATCTAGATGTCATGCTGGCCAAGCGGAAGATGAAATCCAACGAGCTAGCCGACAAAATCGGCATCACCACAGCCAACCTCTCCATCCTCAAAACCGGCAAGGCCAAAGCCATCCGCTTCACCACCCTTGAAGCCATCTGCAAAGAACTCGACTGCCAGCCAGGAGACATCTTGGAATACCGGCCAGATGAATAGGAATAAGAAAATATACTTAAAATATTATTTTAAGTAAAACTAACTAATTCTTTCTATAAAAAAACGCATAGTGATATGGTATTTAAAGACCATATCACTATGCATTTTTATAATGTTAAAGAAAGGTTGTCCAGTATTAAAAAGATACTCAAAAAAACCAAGCAATCTATTGAATGTTCTTAAATGAACTTTTCTCATTTTTACTGAGTCTTATTCTTAAACAGATTATCAACCCACAACTTACTATACTGAATAGCACCCACCTCATTGGGATGGAAACCATCAGCTTCAAACCATTCTGTATCGTGGGGAGCCGATAGCTGATACCATGGTACTAGTGTCAAGTTTTTATATTTTTTTGCTGAATCTTCAAGTAATTTATTCACTTGATTCGTCCACCAGTAAGTCGAACTTGGAAGATTGATCGTTGTCCAGTAAACTTTCTTCCCATCAAGAATTTTCATTATCTGCGATACTTGTGACTCGTTTAGAACACCTTGTCCTCCTTGATTTGTTCCAATCGATAGAATGACAGTTTTAACATCTGGATGTTGTTCAACAAGAGACTGAATATGAGAGATAGTATCTTCAGGTGCAATTCCAAATGTAGCATCCATAACCATATTCGGAAATACTTCTGAGAGATTATTATAAGTCTTAGTAAAAATTGAGTCTCCAATAGCTAGGATAGGGGTTTGACTAGCTTGGTAGAGTTGATAAGTTGTCACATCATACTTTTTAGCTAATTCTTCATATGGAGCAAGATCTTCATTACTAACTTTATTTTTTATTAGCTTCGTAGTTTTAATTTTCTTGTTTTTTGCAGCTTCAATCACTTTTTGATTTGACTTAATATCTTGCACGATCTTGTTTTGGGCCTTATCTGAATTCGGTGAAAGAAATACGATAGCCATTGAAATGGCTACTAAAGAAGCCATAGCATAGATTCGAACTTTATCTTTTGAAAAGCCATTTTTTGAGATGACATTTTTTATTTTACAAAATAGCTTACAATAATTTACACGACGTAAAGGTACTTCAACAAATCTAAAAGAAAGTTCAGACAATCCAATGATCAGTACTAAAGAAAAGAAATAGTAAAATATCCCATGTCCTAATCGAGTTTCCATTAAAACCAACACTGGCATTTGCCACAAATATATACCATATGAACGTTTTCCAATATAATCAAATAATCTATTAGAAAATAATTTTTCAATACCAAAATTTGGAGAAACGACTAAGGCAACAAGTAATATTGAGCAGAAACTAAAAAATAACATACCTCCTCGATAGGTAATCCATGAACGATCGGGTAATAAAAACAGAAATACTAAAATAATTGAAAAGAGTCCAATAAAGAATTTAGAAATGAAGCGTCTTCCTTTTTCATTGGGCCGTAGTCCTATAACTTTATCACTCGGCCAAATAAATGCAAGGGCAGCCCCCAGTAAAATACTAAATAAGCGTGTATCTGTTCCATAATAAATTCTTGACGGATCCTGATTGGAATGGTACAAAACTGCCATCTCTAAGGCTGAAATGATTGCAAATAGGACTAGAGCTCTAAATATTTTCCATCTATCTTTTACTTTGCGAATTAAAAACAGACAGACAACTGGCCAGACTAAATAGAACTGAGCTTCAATTGCCAAGCTATAAAAATGGCTAAATGGAGCTTCTGCCATTAATCTTGTAAAATAAGATGCCCCCTTATCAATCTGCCACCAGTTATTAAACATTAAAACACTAGAAACAAATACCATTCGTAAGTGGTTTAAAAAATTGGACTGAAACAAGAAAGTATAAAGGCCCTGACAAGAATAACGAATATCATAGCCGGATATAGTCTTTTTATACGTCTCCTATAAAAACCAATTACATCAATCTGTTTATTATCCTTATACTCTTGTAACAATAAATCTGTTATTAAATAACCTGAAACTACAAAAAATAGAACAACTCCTAGATAGCCGCCTTTTACCTGTTGAGGAAACATGTGGTAAAGAATAACAAATATGACTCCTAAAGATCTGAGGCCATCGAATCCACGAATATATCGTCTTTTCAAAAATAATTTCCTTTCAAACATTTACTATTTCTCATTACAAATGATAGAATTCAAAAAATGTACCTGCATATAGGATGAATAATATTTTCTACCCAATAATGCTTCCATTTGGAACAGATGGATCAACCGTTAAGACTGTTAATTGATCTCCGTATTCTGCGGAAAGAATCATGCCTTGGCTGACATATTTCTTCATCATCTTACGTGGTTTAAGGTTGGCTACGATTTGGAGTTTCTTGCCGACCAATTCTTGTTCATTTGGATAGAATTTCGCGATACCAGAAAGGATTTGACGGTCTTCGCCATCTCCTGCATCTAGGCGGAAGCGAAGCAATTTGTCTGAGCCTTCGACGCGTTCCACTTCTTTGACCTCTGCTACACGGATTTCAACCTTGTCAAAGTCTTCAAATTTAATCTCGTCTTTTTCAGACTTGAGTTCCACTTCTTCTGGAATCCATTCTTTTTCTTGTGGTTTTCCAGCAGTCATTTGAGATTGGATGTAGGCAATTTCTTCTTCCATGTCGAGACGTGGGAAGATTGGAGTTCCTTTGGCAACCACTGTGACATTTTCAGGGAAGCCTGCTAGGGTCAAGTTTTCAAGATCGAAGTCCAAGCCCAATCCTAGTTGTTCCATGATGGCATTTGAGGTGTTCATCATGAATGGTTGGATCAAGTGAGCCACAACACGAAGGCTAGCTGCTAAGTGAGCCATGACCGCTGCCAATTGTTCCTTGTCACCATCTTCTTTAGCGAGGACCCAAGGAGCAGTCTCATCGATGTACTTGTTGGTACGAGAGATGATGTTCCATACGGCTTCCAAAGCGCGTGGGTAATCAACCGCGTTCATTTGCTTGTGGTATTCAGCGATGTTTTCTTCAACCACCTTGGCCAAATCTGCATCAAATGCTGTGACATTTTCGACATAAGCCGGAACTTGACCACCAAAGTATTTGTTGATCATAGCTACCGTCCGGTTGAGGAGGTTTCCAAGGTCATTAGCCAATTCATAGTTGATGCGAGCCACGTAGTCTTCTGGGGTGAAAGTCCCATCAGAACCAACTGGAAGGCTACGCATGAGGTAGTAACGAAGTGGATCCAAGCCGAAGCGTTCCACCAACATTTCTGGGTAGATGACATTCCCTTTAGACTTAGACATCTTGCCGTCTTTCATGACAAACCAACCATGGCCAATCAAACGTTCTGGCAATTTGATATCCAACATCATGAGAAGGATTGGCCAGTAGATGGAGTGGAAACGAAGGATGTCTTTTCCGACCATGTGGAAGACCGTTCCGTTCCAGAATTTGTCAAAGTTTTCATGATCTTCTTGGCCATAACCAAGAGCCGTCACATAGTTAAGCAGAGCATCAAACCAAACGTAGACAACGTGTCGAGGATTGGATGGAACTGGGACTCCCCAGGTAAAGGTAGTACGAGATACCGCCAAATCTTCCAAACCGGGCTCGATGAAGTTTTTCAACATTTCATTGAGACGGCCATCTGGCGTGATGAAATCAGGTTGGGATTTGAAAAACTCAACCAAGCGGTCTTGGTATTTGCTGAGGCGGAGGAAATAGGACTCTTCAGAAACCCATTCTACTTCGTGGCCTGATGGGGCTACCCCACCGATGACCTTGCCATTCTCATCACGGTAGACCTCAGCCAATTGGCTTTCTGTAAAGAACTCTTCATCAGAGACTGAATACCAACCAGAGTATTCACCAAGGTAGATGTCGTCTTGAGCCAGCAAACGTTCAAAGACTTGGGCCACCACTTTTTCATGGTAGTCGTCTGTTGTACGGATGAATTTATCATATGAGATATCGAGTAATTGCCAGAGTTCTTTCACTCCAACGGCCATCCCATCTACGTAAGCTTGCGGTGTAATCCCAGCTTCTTCTGCTTTTTGCTGGATCTTTTGACCGTGCTCATCGAGACCAGTCAGGTAGAAAACATCGTAGTTCATCATGCGTTTGTAACGCGCCAAAACGTCACAGGCAATCGTTGTATAAGCTGAACCAATATGCAATTTACCAGATGGGTAATAGATAGGGGTTGTGATGTAGAATGATTTTGTCATTTTCTTTTCCTTTCAGGGCTAATGGAACCCAATTTAGTAACACTCTATTATAACATTTTTAGGAGACCCTGAAAACCCAAAACCAGCTAGGATCTAAGGAAGACAAGCAAAAAAGCTGACCGAAGTCAGCTTTCTATGATTGATAACGAATCACGCTATCTTACTTTCCAAGATAGTATTCTTTTACAACGTTCAATTTTTCGTCAAATTCGAATACCAATGGTGGGAAGTTAGGGATTTCCACATCCATGATTTCGTCGTCTGACAATTGTTTGATGTGTTTTACAAGAGCACGGATTGAGTTACCATGTGCTCCTACGAATACGTTTTTACCGTCTTTAAGAGCTGGAGCGATTTTATCTTCCCAGAATGGAAGGGCACGTTCCAAAGTAACTTTCAAGTTTTCAGCATCTGGGATCACTGAATCGTCAAGTGAAGCGTAACGACGGTCAGTGTGTGCTGAGTGTTCATCATCACGGTCCATTGCAGGAGGCAATACATCGTAAGAACGACGCCAGATGTGAACTTGTTCATCACCAAATTGTTCAGCAGCTTCTGCTTTGTTTTTACCAGTCAAACCACCGTAGTGACGTTCGTTCAAGCGCCATGATTTTTCAACTGGAACCCACAATTGGTCAGAAGCTTCAAGAGCTAAGTTAGTCGTTTTGATCGCACGTTTCAATACTGAAGTATAAGCTTGGTCAAATTCGATACCAGCTTCTTTGATCAATTTACCAGCGTCGATCGCTTGTTGTGTACCTTTTTCAGACAAATCAACATCAGCCCAACCAGTGAAAAGGTTAGCTTTGTTCCATTCAGACTCACCGTGGCGAGCAAAAACCAATTTTACCATTAGATGGATCTCCTTTTTATTCTCCGAGGTTTCCCCCGTTTATCTATTCTATTCTACTAGATTTTCAGTAAAAAATCTAGTGGCGACCATAGAAAAGTGCAATTTCTCACAAAAAAGAGCCTGACGGCTCTGGTTTGAAAATGAGGAATGTTTCTTCTTTCACTTAGACAGGCTACTCTGTTGCTTGATTCTCTTCAGTCAAGGAATTTCGTTGTTCAATCATTTTTCTTAAATCTTTTAAATCACTATACATATGAACCATATAAATTAGCAGACAAAGATAAACACCAAACCCCAAATTATAATAAACTTTTTGAATTGTTAATGAAAATGCAGCATATATTAGAATAACACTACAAGATAGGTGAATCAAAAAAGATTGCAGGCTAGCCAAAAATGGATACCCCTTTTTTTCAAAAGAATCATGAATAATATAGGCTATAACAGGTAAAACAATTAATAGTATGAGAGAAATAATAAAGTAAGAATTCACCACACCTTTAAATTCTTGCCCCCAAAATACTGAGTTGCTTTTTCGAAATAGAAAAACCTGTGAATCATCTGAATACGAATAATAAAGACCATTCAAAAATGGAAATCCAACAATTGATAGAACTAGAACAATATACAACGCAAGCTCCCAGACTAAACTAAGATTACTTTCTTGTTTTGTTTCTGACATCTTTAATTCCTTTCCTTAACCACTCTGTCTTCAATCTCAACCTCATCGAAATTCGAATCTGTCACAGTTCCTAAGACATAGAGACCATTTGGCAAACTCGATGTTTGTACAATCGCTTCTAATTCATCCTTAAATCGGATATGATCCCTCTTCACACCTTTAGGTAATGTCACTTGAACATATAGGACATCATTATCTAAAGCTTCTTTTACCGGAAAACCATACCATCCTCCAAGAACAGTCCGTCCCTTCTTCGCCGATTGTTTCTCGTAATCTTCAAGCCAATGTATCCCGCCAATATACTTTATTTTACTTGAAATACCAAGTTTTAATTCAACCTTCGATCCTTTTAAGATAGAATTTTGATCTATTTTTTTCTTTAATTCCTGCTCCAACTTTTTTCTCTCAGGATTCAATTCTAGGGCTTTTTCAAGAATGGGTACATACGTGCTAGGAGGCTCACTATACATTCCTATTGAATCACCAAGCAATCCAAAACGTACTTCTTTAGCTACAGGTGGATAATATGGCAAAATGACTTGTTCCAACATCATTTGTTTCTTCAATGGAATAGAGATGACTTTCCCATTAATCGTTTCAGAATAGGTATAATTAGCATTAATCACTAGTTTTGATTCACTTGTAATCGAAAGGCCCGTGATCCGAACCTCTCCTGAATAATGATTATTCTTGTAGATTTCCTTGATATTTGATTCTAAATTTTTATAAAAACAAATAGTTAAAAGGATAAAAAAACCAACAATGACCAGTAAACTTTTTAGTTTTTCACTCTTTATCTTCATTTTTTAAATCTTTCTATAAGTCCTTATCTCACAAACATTGTTACTCTATCCAACTATATGAGGGGCCGTTTTCAAGAAAAAGAAAGACCATATAGCACCAATCATAAAAATGGTCACTGCCGCTAAGGCATAGACCTGCCACATCTTCCAAGAAAAATTCTCCAGCTTCTTCATCTCGTTCTCCTTTTGTTTGATCGTAAAAGTATATTATATCATGATTTTCCCTATTTTTCTCCCGGTATAAAATATAGGCAGGCTTTCATTGCATCAAAAAAGAGCCTGACGGCTCTGCTTTCTCTCACACTAATTTTTCTGACAGTCGGGGCAAATGCCATAGACGGTCATCTGGGTCTTGGTGATCTGGTAGCCACTTTGACTGGCTGCTTCTTCGCGAAGATCTGGGACTTCAATGTCCACATCTGCGATACGACCACATTTTTCACATACCACATTCAAATGGTCATGCCCCATGAAATCAAAATAGGTCGTGGTATCATTGCGAACCTTGATCTCAGAGACAACCCCCTCATCAATTAAAACCTTGATATTGTTGTAGACAGTTGCTAGACTCATGCTTGGAAACTGAGGCAATAAATCACGATAGATCTTCTCAGCGCTTGGATGTTCATGACTCGCCACTAAATAGGAAAGAACTGCTCTGCGGGTATCGGTAATCCGAATGCCCTTAGCACGCAAATTTTGCAAGACTTCTTCCACGCGCTCTTCTTCATGACGATGCAATGCGTTCACTATGATTCCCCCTTTCCAATATGATTTAACCGATTCGTTACCCTTATTATATCATGTTTCAAAATAAATCACTATTTAGAATGCTTTTAATTAAAAAAAATGTCCGGGGGACATTTTTTTCACGAGCCTAAAAATGGAAAAGCGAGCTTATGTCCAGGGGACATTGATTCACGAGCCTGAAATAGATTCATCTACTCTCAACCGATCCAACTGGTCATCCAGCGCACGGTTCCTAGGATCATTTTGACCACGAGGATCATAAAGCAAAATTCCAGTACAAACCACAGCCCTTTCAGTAGATACAAAATAGGTCGGATAAACAACAAGGCAAAGAGGCCTAAAATGAATCGCATGGTCTTTTCTCTCTCCTTCTTTTTTCCTATTATACCCTTATCCTATAGAGCTGTCCAACAAAAAAAACATCCTAGAAATCTAGGATGGCTTTTCAAAATGCAATTATTTAACTGCTTCTTTAAGAGCTTTACCAGCTTTGAATGCTGGAACTTTAGAAGCTGCGATTTTGATTTCTTTACCAGTTTGTGGGTTGCGACCTTTACGAGCTGCACGTTCACGAACTTCGAAGTTACCGAAACCGATCAATTGAACTTTTTCACCTTTTGAAAGGTATTCTGAAACTGCTGCGAATACAGCATCAACAGCTGCTGCTGAATCTTTTTTAGTCAATTCTGTAGCTTCTGCCACTTTTGCGATCAAATCTTGTTTGTTAGCCATTTAACAAATCCTCCAAATTTTTTTAGGCTTTACGCCTTAACAGTACTATAATATCTAAAAAAAGCCTTTAGGTCAAGTACTAAACCTGTTTTTTCAAACATTTATTCAGCTTATTCGTAGCGTACCAAAACTGCAAATGCATTCTCACCTGTATGGGTTTGAATAATCGATCCAGTTTCGAGAACTGGGATTGCTTTTTCAACGAGAGATTGCAACTGAGCCTTCATTTCATTGGCCCACTCTGGTGTCCCTGCGTAAGAAATCCCGATCTCAGCCACCTTACTATGGGAAAGTTTCTCTACCAATTCATCCAACCATTTCTTAAAGGTCTTGTTTCCACGGCCCTTGACGATTGGTTCCAACTGATGGTCCTTCATTTGCATCACCACACGGATGTTAAGAAGCGAGCTCAAAAGTCCGGTAACACGGCCAATCCGACCACCTTTAACTAGATTTTCCAAGGTAGATACGCCGATATACAACTCTGTCTTTTCTTTGACTTCTTCGATACGAGCTAAAACGGTGTCTAGATCTGCTCCTTCTTTAGCCAACTTAGCTGCCTCAACCACTTGGAACTTCATAGCTTGGTCTGTAAAGCCACTATCAATCACAGTTACTTCTGCCCCTGACAAGGTTGCCCCTTGACGAGCCGCCTCTACGGTTCCTGACAAGGCATGAGACATATGAATCGAAACGATATGAGCTCCGTCTGCTGCTAACTTTTCATACACCTCCGCAAAGACTCCAACGGGTGGTTGGCTGGTCTTTGGAAGATTTTTGCTAGACTGCATTAAGCGCAAGAAGTCCCCTTCGCCCAACTCACTGTCGGAATAAAGGACTCCATCCACCATAACAGAAAGTGGCACAATGGTAATGCCATATTCTTCAACCACTTCAGGCTCAATTGTAATAGATGAGTCTGTAACTATTTTAATATTTGCCATATATTTCTATACTCTTCCTAAGAATGTTCTGCTTTCATTATATCAAAAAACACGGGGTTTTGCAGTGAAAGATATCCATTCCTGCTTCCTCAGTCGTCTGCGGCAGAAAAACCTGTATTATGAAGGACATGGTCATGGACAATGCCTTGATCATCCAAGAGCAATCCATGGAGGACTCCACCAAAGACAGCGCCCCCATCGACACCCATCTTCTGATCTGAAATCCAAAGATTTTCGGTGCCGACTGGCTCATTGAGCAGTCCATAGACTGGTGTATGGCCAAAGACGATCCATTTGCCTGTATGATTCTCCGCTTCATGGAATGGTTTTCGGATCCAGACTTTTTGGTAATCACTGGTTTCTCGCCAATTTTCAAGGGTTAGATCCACACCAGCGTGGACAAAATAATAGGTCTCTGTCTCGTAGTCAAAAGGCAAACTACGGATGAAGGCCACCAAGTCAGGAACGGCATTTTCTACTGCTTGCGCATCTGCAATGCCATCTACAGGAGCATCGAGTGGCCGGCCTAACAGAGAGTTGATGGTCGTATCGCCACCATTTCTTCGGTAGTGGTCATAACGCTCTTCTGGATTGTCCAACCAGGCTAAAAACATGTACTCGTGATTTCCAGAAAGGCAAACCGCTCCGTGATGGTCTACGTAGTCCTTTACGATTTCAATTGATCGTTTGCTGTTTTCGCCTCGATCTATCAAATCCCCTAAAAAGACCAATTGAGCTTTTCCATCCCACTCTGTCATGAGCTCTTCTAGCATTTGTGCTTTTCCGTGAATATCTCCGACTACAAAGTATGTTGACATTGTTTCAAACCTTCTTTCTCTTAACGCTTGAGAAGTTGCTCTGCTTGTTGACGGGCAGCTTCCGTTAGATCCTCTCCTGCGAGCATCTTGGCAATTTCTTCGATTCGTTCTTCTCTATTGAGCAAACGCACAGTAGATACAGTTGAGTGTTCATCACTGATTTTCTCAATATAGAATTGATAATCTGCTGCAGCGATGACTTGAGGCAGGTGAGAAATGGCAAGCACTTGGCCATTTTGACCAATCTTATGAATTTTCGCTGCGATGGCTTGGGCCACGCGCCCAGAGACCCCTGTATCCACCTCGTCAAAGACGATACTGGTTTTTCCTTCTTTTCGAGAAAAAGCAGACTTAATGGCCAACATCAAGCGTGACAATTCTCCGCCGGATGCTACCTTGACAAGAGGTTTAAAGTCCTCACCTGGGTTGGTCGAAATGTAAAATTCGACGGCTTCATTTCCCTCACGATTAAACTTAGCCTTGCTAAAACGCACTTGGAAACGCGCCTTGTCCATGTAGAGATCTGCCAATTCTTGCTGGATTTCATTTTCCAAAGCTTGGGCCAGGGCATGCCGCTGATCACTCAAATCTTGAGCCAAAGTAACCAAACTCTTTTCCAAACGTTTGAGTTCTTTTTCCAAATCCTCAGACGAGAGGTCACTTCCGGTGAGGAGGCTATATTCTTTGGTGATTTGCGCCAGGTATTCCAAGACGTCCTTGACTTGGCCACCATACTTGCGCGTGATGGAGTGGATCAAATCCAAACGCGATTCCACCTGCATGAGGCGATTACCATCAAACTCCAGACCATCGACCACATCTTCTAAGCGCTTGGTAATATCCTCAAGGGCATAGAAGGTTTCAGATAACTGGCTTGAGAGCTCTTTGTAGCTGGGATCATATTCTTCAATACTTTCCAGATCATTCATGGCTGAGCGAACATTGGCTAGACTCGAAAACTCTTCTGCATCCAGCATGGTATAGGCATTGGTTAAGGTATCTGCAATCATCTTGTGATTGAGCAGGCGTTGGCGTTCTTGCTCCAGACGCAGGTCCTCATCCACTTCCAAGGCAGCTGCCTCAATCTCTGCAATCTGAAACTCCAACATCTCGATACGAGCCTTGTTTTCCTGCTGGTTGCGCTGGAGTTCCACTACTTGTTTGCGCAGGCGTTTGTAGTCTTCAAATGTCTGACGATAAGCGTCTTTGGTTTGGAAAAAGGCTGCATCCCCAAATTCATCCAGCATAGCGATATGCAATTGGGGCCGCATGAGTTCTTCCTGATCATGCTGGCCATGGATATCCACCAAATGTTGACCGACTGCCTTTAAGACAGACAAATTCACCATTTGACCATTGATCCGACTGACACTTCGTCCATTTTGCAGGATCTCTCGGCGAATGATCAATTCATCGGTCCACTCTAGTCCTTGCTCTTCAAAAAGAGCTGTCAGGTGGCGATTGCTCTCAACGGTGAAGAGACCTTCGATTTCCGCTTTTGGGGCTCCGTGTCGAATGACATCCGTCGTTGCACGGCTTCCCAGCATCATGTTCATAGCATCGATAATGATGGATTTCCCTGCACCTGTTTCCCCTGTCAGTACCGTCATTCCCTTTTCAAAATTTAAGGAAATCTCTTCGATAATGGCAAAGTTCTTAATCGAAATTTCTAATAGCATAGGCTCTTACCACCCAAAGATTGATTTGAGGATATTCTCTGCTTCTGGAGCTGAATAGGCGATCAGTAAGATCGTGTCATCATCTGCAACAATACTAAAGATATGCTCCTTATAAATCTCCCGCAAGCGACGTTTAACTAAAGGCGCTGTCCCCGGAACCATGGTGAAATTAACATATTCACCCATTCGGCGATGAGACAAGATATTGCTTTCAATCATCCCGATTCCTTGGTGATGCTTGCGTGGCAATTCATAGACATAAGTCATATCTTTTAAAGGGCGTTTTACGATGCCCAATTCTTTGATATCCCGTGATACTGTCGCTTGGGTTGCTGAGATGCCTTCTTCTTTCAAATGTTCGACGATCTCTTCTTGGGTCCCTACCTCATGATCACGTATAAAGCGACGAATTTTTTCTAATCTGATATTCTTACTCTTCATGTTTAAATTCCTTGTGTGCCAGCTCCACAACAGCCTCCAGCTGCTCTGTAGTCGGCTTTGTTTTCTCTTCTTTTTTTTCTAGATACATCAAAAATTCGATGTTGCCATGGCCTCCTTGGATAGGGGAATAATCTACTCCCATTACCGCAAAGCCATGTGTCCCTGCAAAAGTAGCGACCTTTTCAAGAACTGCTAAATGAATCTTAGGATCCTTAATGATCCCATTTTTCCCGATCTGTTCGCGTCCTGCCTCAAACTGAGGTTTGACCAAGGCCACGACTTGTCCATTTTCTGCCAAAATCCGGTGAAGGGCTGGCAGAATCAAGTCCAAGGAAATAAAGCTGACATCGATACTCGCAAAGCTCGGTGTCGCTTCAAAATCATCTGGCTCGGCATAGCGGAAATTGAACTGTTCCATCGAGACCACTCGAGGATCATTGCGCAATTTCCAGGCCAACTGATTGGTCCCGACATCCACCGAAAAGACCTGGCTGGCTCCGTTTTGCAGCATGACATCTGTAAAGCCACCTGTAGAAGCTCCAATATCAATCGCAATTTTACCTTCTACAGATAAACCAAATTGGTTCAGGGCTTTTTCTAATTTAAGACCGCCCCGGCTGACATATTTGAGCTTTTCACCCTTTAATTTCAACTCGGTTGCTTCATCAATTTTTTCACCCGGTTTATCGAAGCGCTCACCATTGATGACGGCAACGACAAGACCTGCCATCACCCCTCTTTTGGCTTGTTCGCGGGTATCAAATAGGCCTTGTTTATAGGCTAATACATCCACTCTTTCCTTAGCCATCTATTCGTAATCCTTCTATTAATTTCTTGATCGCTCGCGGATCAAAGTCGCAAGCAGTTGTAATCTGATCCAACAAGTCCTCGCAAGCGTCTAATTCACTTGTCAGCAAAGCTTTTGATTCTTCCAATCCCAACAGGGCTGGATAGGTCGATTTTTCAGCTACTAAGTCCTTTTGAGGGGTCTTACCCAAAGCTTCAAAATCAGCGACCAGATCCAAAATATCATCCCGCACTTGAAAAGCCAGGCCTAATTTTTTCCCAATTTTTTCTAAGAGCTGAGCAAAGTCTGCTTGCAACTCTAAAATCAAACCTGCTGCGATAAAAGGATAGGCAAGGAGGCGTCCTGTCTTATTGGCATGGATGGTTTGCAACTCTGTTAGCGTGAGCTGTTTGTGTTCCCCTTCCATATCAAGGACTTGGCCAGCTACCATTCCACGACTACCGGAAGCATCTGACAATTCAAGAATCAAGGAGACCTTGACCGCATCAGGAAGGGCACTCGCAGCTATCATCCCAAAGGGATCGAGAAAAAGCGCATCCCCTGCTAAAATCGCCAGGTCTTCTCCGAATTTCTTGTGATTGGTCAATTGCCCCCGACGGTAATCGTCATTGTCCATGGCTGGCAGATCATCGTGAATAAGGCTTCCTGTGTGGATCATCTCCAAAGCCCCTGCCACTTGAAAATGAGCCTCTGTCAATTCCTGTCCAAAGGCCTCTAACAATTCTAGAAGGAGCAAGGGGCGCAGGCGTTTTCCACCTGCCTGGATCGAATAAAGGACCGACTCCACTAAATGGGGGGCAACGGCTTTCTTCTCATAAAAAGAGCGAACCGCTTGCTCTACTCTATTTCGTTTTTCTTCTTGTCTCATGCTAGATCCGCTTCAGTACCATCTGCTTGCATGACCTTGACCAAGGTTTTCTCTGCTTGATCCAAGGTATCTTGCAATTCTTTTGACAACTTCATTCCTTTTTGGAATTCTGTAATGGCTTCTTCAAGAGCCACATCTCCACTCTCCAATTTTTGGACGATGGCTTCCAAATCTGCTAAATTTTCTTCAAATTTCTTTTCTTTCGACATGTTTTACCTCTACTTCTAACTGGCCATCTCTCATGATGAGTGATAGCGGGTCCCCTTCTTTTACTTTCGCAACCGAGTCTAGGACCTGATCGTCTTGCTTAACCATGGCATAGCCACGCGCAATAATCCGACTGGTATCGAGCATCAAGAGAGCTTCTGATAAGCCTTGCACCTTGATCTTTTGCTCTTTTAGGACTTGTTCCATTCGGTTGGTTAAGATTCTCTTATCTTGGAGCAGGCGATCTTGGTAGCGCTCGATGCGATGCAAAGGAGACATAGCTTCTAGGCGATGACTCAGCCCTTGCAGCTGATTCGCCCCTTGTCCATAAGCATCGCGCATCCCTTGTTTCAAGCGCAATTTCAACTGGTCAATCTTTTGCAGGTAGCCATCATAGAGTCTTTCAGGCTGTCTAAAAATAACCGATTGACTTAATTTGGCCAAGCGTTCACGATTATAGGCCAAGCGATTGGACATCGCTGTTGCCATGCGATTTTCCTGCTTTTGTAAATGGGACAAGAGATCCAATTTGGTTACTGGAGTGGCCAATTCAGCAGCGGCTGTCGGAGTAGCGGCTCGTCGGTCTGCTACAAAATCGGCCAGAGTCGTATCTGTCTCATGTCCAACACTGGAGATAATCGGAATCCGCGATTCAAAGATGGCTCGCACCACTGCTTCTTCATTAAAGGCCCAGAGATCTTCAATCGAACCACCCCCACGACCGATAATCAAAACATCCAAATCATCCCGTTGGTTGGCCCTTTGAATATTAGCAACCACCTCACTAGAAGCTCCTTCACCCTGAACCTTGGTCGGGTAGAGCACAATCTCTACACCAGGAAAGCGTCGGCTCACCGTTGTGATAATATCGCGAATCACGGCCCCACTTTGACTGGTGATGACCCCGATCTTTCTTGGAAATTGTGGCAGAGCTTGCTTCCACCGATCCTGAAAGAGCCCTTCTTCGGTCAACTTTTTCTTGAGTTGCTCAAATTGGATGGCCAAGGCCCCTACTCCATCTGGCTCAGCCTTTTCAATGACAATGGAATAACTCCCACTTGGCTCATAGAGCTGAATGCGACCGATGACATTGATCTTCATGCCTTCTTCTAGCTCAAAACCAAAGCTTCGATAAACCCCAGCCCAGACCGTTGCCTGAATGACCGCTTTTTCATCTTTTAATGAAAAATACTGGTGGTTGGGACGTTTTCGGAAATTGGAGACCTGCCCTGTCAGATAAACCCTTTCCAAATAGGGATCCTTATCAAATTTTAATTTCAAATATTTGGTCAAACTTGATACGGATAAATAGTTGGACATAGGAACTCCTTTCTGCAGAATATGATCAAGTTTAATTATACCAAAAAACACCAAAAAAGGCTGGCAGACAAAGCGAAATCATGAATTTCCTTTCTCTACAAGCCTCATTTTATTCAAGTTACCCTCTACTTGTCTGTTTAACACCAGCTTCCCTATTTTTCACACTTCTCTAACCGTTCAATAAAGGAGCTAAGAAGCGCTTGAGGTTCCCCTTCATTTGGATAGGCATAGCTAATATAGAAGACTGTTTTTTCCTCTTCAACCAGCGGAATTTTGACAAGATTTGGATATTCTGGAAAAAGAGTCAGATCGGTCATGAGGCCAATTCCCAAATTTTCTTCTTTAGGAGGCTATTGATTTCCTATTTTTGATAGGTTTTCACGACCCAATTGACCCCTTCATCTGCCGTGAGAGTATAGACGGGATTCTTAGTCGTTTCATAAAAGGTCATCGAGAGAGTTTTGCCATCCACGAATACTTCGATGGAGTTGGTATCGCGAATGATCGAAAAATGATGATCCTTTTCAGCATTTAACTGAATCCATCTCGATTGAAATACTGGATTTTCTTTTCCAGAAATGGGGTGCCCAAATTGGTCTCGACTTAAGCTAAAGCGTTTTTGAGAGGCGTCGTAAACCAATTGCAAGACACTATCAGGATCGGTTTCATCGCCATATCCAAGGATAAACGAGCGACCCGGTTTGGCATCTAGCTCAAACAAGGTTTGTTTCCCTCTAGCCGGAATCGTGATCTGATTACCTTTAACAATGGTTTCAGAGGCATGCTCTACAAAAAAGTGTTCGTTCACTGACTCAGGTAACTCCTGAACCAATCGTCCGTCTTTCAGAGACAATTTTCTTGGAAGAGTCATACTACCTGCCCACCCATGAGCTAAATCATGACTGGGGATAGACCGGTGCCACATTTGCATCCAGGCAACCAGGTATCGTTCACCATTTGGTCCTTGACAAGTTTGAGGGGCATAGAAATCCAAACCGCCATCCATTTCATCATAGGAATCGACATGAAAGTGCCCTGTTTCCCAATTCATGTCACCGATAAAGGCAACCGTCGAATTTATGTTCCAGTATTTTTCTTGCTGCCTTTCCATTTCAATGGGAGACAGGATCAAGACCCATTTGCCATCTAAAGGGAAGAAATCGGGACACTCCCACATAATCCCTTGCCCTTTTTCACCTTCTAGAAGGAGTGATGTAAAGGTCCAATCTATTAGATTACTTGATGCAAATAGAAGAATTTGACCTCTGTCATCTGGCGTCTTAGAAGCAACGACAGCGTAATAGCTTCCTTGATATTCAAATACTTTAGGATCACGAAAATCTGCAATATCTGCGATCCCCTCAATATGTTGAGCATGGATCACTGGATTAGTAGGCAACTTTTCAAAGGTAATGCCATCTGTCGAAACCGCAAGACACTGAGTCTCCTCGCGCTTTTCCTCATCGTCTACATGACCCGTATACAGCAAATAGAGCTTGTCATCTTTCACAATAGCACTACCCGAGAAGCAGCCATCCTTATCATAGCTTTCACTTGGTGCTAAAGCTACTGGCAATTCTTCCCAATGGAGAAGATCTTTTGATTTGGCATGCCCCCAATGCATGGGACCCCAAACACTATCATAGGGATAGAATTGGTAAAACAAATGATATTCCCCACGGAAGTAAACAAAACCATTTGGATCGTTCATCCAGCCGATTGGAGGTAGCAAATGAAATGCTCCTCTATATTGCTGGTCAACCTTCTCCCTGTTTTCATCGATATACTGATTTACTTTTCGAATGCTTTCCTTCATCTTTTTCACCTATTTTCTATTTTCAATGCTGATAACCTGATCTTTGTCACTCCACTTCTTCATCCATTTGGGGATTTCTTGGCTGATGGTCGTCGGTAGAACCACATAAGCCTCCTTGCTCAAGTCTTCTGCAATGGCTGAATGGAGATAGGTCGCAACCACCACGCGCTCATAGAGACTGACCTGTGGAAATTGACCCGCAAACCCTGCGATCATCCCTGCCAAGGTATCCCCCATCCCACCTGTTGCTTGATAGGGGCCTCCAACATCTAGCTGATAGCCCTCTTCTTGCCCACTTGTCCAAATGCGGGTGTGAGGCCCTTTTTCTACAATGACAGTTCCTTTAGGAAAACTTTGAACCGCTTCTCGGCTTCTATCTTCAGTCTGGCTTGCTAGATCAATCCCTGACAGTTTTTCCCATTCTTTTTGATGAGGGGTAAAGACCAACTGAGCCTCTGGCAGGTCAAACTGAGAGGCTGCAAAAAGACTAATAGCTCCTCCATCTAAGATCAAGACCTGCTGGCTAGAGACTTGTTCAAAAATCATATTCAAGATTGCATGGTTTTCTCTTGCTTCCTTTAAGCCTGGACCGACAAGAATCACACCGGCTTTTTGAATTTGCTCACAAAGGAGTTGGTGATCGGCTAGATCAAAGCCCATAGCTTCAGGAAGATGGCTATGAAGGGCTGTCAGATTATCAGGATCTGTTGCGATAGTGACCAACCCCGCACCACTATGAACCGCAGCAAACGCCGCCATAATAATAGCTCCCCCATAGGGGTAAGTCCCGCCAACCAAGAGCAGGCGACCAAAATCGCCCTTATAAGATCTTGCCTCTCGCTTCACAATGACACGCTGAATCTCATCTTTTTGAATTGTTTTCATACCTTCCTCATTTCTAGCGAAAAAGGAGAAGCCACGACTCCCCCTCCTTCTTTTATTTTCCTCTAAATTCTGCGAAGACTTGCAAGATCTTAGCAGCCACAGCTTGTGGCTGATTTTGTTTGGCCACTAATTGATCATCCGCATAAGGCTGAAGGGCTGGAAAATCACCAATCTGAACTGCATAAAGAGCTTTTTCAAAGAGCTCGATATCATTTTGATCATTGCCAAAAGCCACGAAATTCTCTCCACAGAGTTCTTCTACCGTTGTCGCTTTATGCGTGTCTGCTGGATTGAGATAGATGCATTTTTCATGCGCATGATAGCGGATATGGGCCTTATCTGTCTTTTCGATCCGCCCGATAATCTCATCCACGAGCTCCTCATGGCCACCCATATAGATCACGACCTTAATCGGATCTGTCAGCTCCTCTAACGAACGATACTGGGCTTTCTTGAGAGGGTCTACATTAGCAACAAAAGGAATCTTTTCCAAAATCTGTCCGCTATAATCAAAGGTATCATCCACAAAAAATGGTAGATTGTAATGGCGGCAAAAGCCAAGGACTTCACGATACACATCCTTGTCCAATTGTTCCTCATATACCAATTGCCCCTGACGATAGGCCAATCCACCATTTAAGCCAATCACGAGTTGCTGACTCAATGGGTCCCCTAAAAGGCCCAAGCAGTCCCGGTAAGAACGTGCAGAAGCAAAGGCAACTTCATGGCCAAATTCTTCTGCTCTCAATAAGACCTGTTTGATTTCATCATCGATAGTGACACCATCGAATGACAGGGTTCCATCTAAATCAAATACAAACTTCATCTTGTTCACACTTTCATTTTTTTAAGGCAAGAACAGCTGCTTCGTAGGTCTGCTCCATCAGCATGGTGACGGTCATAGGACCAACCCCTCCTGGTACCGGAGTAATATGACTGGCCAAAGGGGCAACGGATTCAAAATCGACATCCCCACACAATTTGCCATTCTCATCGCGATTCATTCCAACGTCAATGACGACGGCACCTTCTTTCACGAAGTTTGCTGTTACAAATTTCGCACGACCGATCGCAACAACCAAGATATCTGCTCTTCTAGCAATTTTAGGCAGATGATGGGTCCGAGAATGGGTCAAGGTTACCGTCGCATTTTTGGCGAGGAGCAACTGTGCCATTGGTTTTCCAACGATATTGGAACGACCAATCACGACTGCTCGCTTCCCTTCTAGATCAATCCCGTACTCTTTGAACATCTCCATGATCCCAGCGGGAGTTGAAGGCACCATGAGAGGATTTCCAGCCCACAAGCGTCCCATATTCAATGGATGAAAGCCATCCACATCTTTTGTCGGATCAATGGCTAAAAGGACTGCATCCGCATCGATATGCTTAGGCAGTGGCAACTGCACCAAAATCCCATGCCAAAGGGGATCTTGATTGTAGTGTTCGATCACTTCTAATAATTCAGCTTGGCTGATGCTTTCAGGAAGTCGTCTCACTTCACTCCGAAAGCCTGCCGCAATAGCAGAACGTTCTTTATTACGGACATAAACCTGACTAGCTGGATTCTCTCCTACTAAAATCACAACGAGTCCAGGCACAACTCCTGTCTCTTCTTTTAATCGTGCTGTTTTATTCGCAATCTCACCCTGTAATTTTGTAGCGAGCGCCTTCCCATCAATGAGTGTCGTCATATCAATTCTCTTTCTAGTCAAGTAATGAAAATAGTCCTCTCTATTATAGCAGATTTCAACTCTCAAACCTAACTGTTCCTATTTAGAATTTCCTATAGACGAAAACTATAACCAGATGGACAAAAAATGAGCTTGAGACCACCCCAAACTCATCCACTCAGCTACTTAGTAAAGTAATTCATAAATTTCCATTGCAATTAAATCAATGCTATCAAATGTATAGGTTTCACGCGCTTTGACATCACGAAGTGTAAAGGTTGAACCTTCTTCTTCATTGTGGTTGTAGGCTACTTCAGCGACAACAACACCGTTACGTTCAAAATTACGTTTTAAGTTTCCACCGTCTTTTGTCATCGTCTCCAAACGGTTGATAATCCGTACTAAATGTGATTCCATTTTATTTCTCCTCTTTACTTTCTACTCTCCTATTTTATCATAAAAGAGAAAGCTCTTCCAATAAAAATTCACATTTTTCCATTGATTTACTCTCTTCTTCACTCCTGAGCGACATTCCGTAGCAAATTCTTGCAAACTTCTAGAATACTGATATAATGAAACTATAAAACTTTGACTATTTTTGACCTTTTAAAAATAGGCTCGTCTCTTGATGGAAAACCATCAAAAACCTACTGTGAGGTATGTATATGCTTTGTCAAAATTGTAAAATAAATGAATCAACCATCCATTTATATACAAATGTAAATGGACGTCAGCAGCAAGTAGACCTCTGTCAAAATTGCTATAAAATTATGAAAACAGACCCAAATAACAGCTTCTTGAAAGGCATGACCCAACGGAGCCAACTGACTGGAGATCCTTTTGAAGATTTCTTCAATAACCTTGGAAACTTCCAAAGTCCGCAAGAACCTCAAACTCCTCCAACTCAATCTGGAGGCAGTTATGGAGGTGGCGGCTACGGCCAAAACAATAACCGTGGTGGTGGTCAAGACCCTCGTCAAGCACGCCCTCAAAAGCCAAAAGGACTGTTAGAAGAGTTCGGCATCAATGTCACAGAAATTGCCCGCAAAGGGGATATTGACCCTGTCATTGGCCGTGACGAGGAGATTATCCGTGTCATCGAAATTCTCAACCGTCGAACCAAGAACAATCCGGTTCTGATTGGAGAACCTGGGGTCGGAAAGACTGCTGTTGTGGAAGGCCTGGCTCAAAAAATCGTCGATGGCGACGTTCCACATAAATTGCAAGGAAAAGAAGTCATCCGCCTAGACGTCGTCAGCCTCGTTCAGGGCACAGGCATCCGTGGTCAATTCGAAGAACGCATGCAAAAATTAATGGATGAAATTCGTCAACGCGAAGATGTGATTTTGTTCATCGACGAAATCCATGAAATTGTTGGCGCAGGATCAGCTGGTGAGGGCAATATGGACGCTGGAAATATCCTCAAACCAGCCTTGGCGCGTGGAGAACTCCAATTAGTCGGTGCTACTACCCTCAATGAATACCGTATCATTGAAAAAGATGCGGCCTTGGAACGTAGGATGCAGCCTGTTAAAGTCGATGAGCCAACGGTTGAAGAAACCATCACCATCCTCAAGGGTATCCAGAAAAAATACGAAGACTACCACCACGTCCACTATACAGACGGAGCTATCGAAGCAGCAGCTATTCTTTCAAACCGCTACATCCAAGATCGCTTCCTGCCAGACAAGGCCATTGATTTGTTGGATGAAGCGGGGTCTAAGATGAACCTGACTCTGAACTTTGTGGATCCAAAAGTGATTGATCAGCGCTTGATTGAAGCTGAAAACCTCAAAGCTCAAGCAACCCGCGAAGAAGACTTTGAAAAAGCAGCCTACTTCCGTGACCAAATCGCGAAATACAAGGAAATGCAAGGTCAACATGTCACCGATCAGGAAACCCCTGTCATCAGCGAAAAAACTATTGAACACATCGTTGAACAAAAGACTAATATTCCTGTTGGCGATTTGAAAGAAAAAGAACAGTCTCAATTAATCAATCTGGCTTCTGATTTGAAAGCTCATGTGATCGGTCAAGATGATGCAGTAGATAAAATTGCAAAAGCCATTCGACGCAATCGTGTCGGCCTAGGATCGCCTAACCGTCCGATCGGAAGCTTCCTCTTTGTCGGACCAACCGGTGTCGGGAAGACCGAACTGTCTAAACAATTGGCGATCGAGCTCTTTGGCTCTGCAGATAATATGATCCGCTTTGATATGAGTGAATACATGGAAAAACATAGCGTAGCGAAACTAGTCGGAGCTCCTCCGGGCTATGTGGGCTACGATGAAGCTGGACAACTAACTGAAAAAGTCCGTCGCAATCCTTACTCCCTCGTGTTGTTGGATGAAGTGGAAAAAGCCCATCCAGACGTCATGCACATGTTTTTGCAAGTCTTGGATGATGGCCGTTTGACAGATGGTCAAGGCCGGACCGTCAGCTTTAAAGATACCATTATCATCATGACCTCTAATGCTGGAACCGGCAAAGCTGAGGCCAATGTTGGTTTTGGAGCTGCTCGCGAAGGTCGAACCAACTCTGTACTTGGAGAACTCGGTAACTTCTTTAGCCCTGAATTCATGAACCGTTTTGATGGCATCATTGAATTCCAACCTCTATCAAAAGAAAACCTTCTTCAAATCGTTACCCTCATGCTCGATGAAGTCAATCAACGTCTCGCACAAAATGAGATTCATCTGGATGTGACAGAGAAGGTCAAAGAAAAATTGGTCGATCTGGGATACGATCCAAAAATGGGGGCCCGCCCACTCCGTCGTACCATCCAAGACCATATCGAAGATGCCATTACCGATTATTACCTGGAACATCCAAGTGAAAAACAACTCAAAGCCGTCATGACCAGCAATGGGAATATTAGCATCAAAGCTGTTCACAAGACGGCCGAAAAGAAGTCAGAATCATAATCAGTAAATGTACATTCAGAGAGTGGGACAGAAATCGGTAATTCGTTAGAATTCGATTTCGTCGTCCCACCTCCGCACAGTTGAGTAGGGCTGTAAAAACTGATGAAATCAGCGTAGTAGAGCCCACTCAACCACTGCGTCTTGATCGACAATCCAAAAACAATTAAGAGGCTAGGACTTTTTTCCCACTCTCTTTCTTTTTTCCCTCCAGATTTTTGCTAAAAAATATGTTATAATGATGAAAAAATAAGAAAAGAGAAAAGCATGACCATTCCTAGTTTTGGTGATAAGAAACAAGACGTTACCTACGTCAATCGCTATGGTGTCTACGCTGTTATTCCCAATAAGGACAAGGATCAGATCATCCTCGTTCAAGCTCCAAATGGGGCTTGGTTCTTACCTGGCGGGGAAATCGAGGCAGGTGAAGATCACTTGCAAGCTCTGAAACGGGAACTGATCGAAGAATTAGGCTTTACCGCTGTTTTAGGGCAATACTATGGCCAAGCAGATGAGTATTTCTATTCCAGTCATCGCGACACCTACTACTACAATCCTGCCTATATTTATGAAGTGGTATACTATACAGAGGCTCAAAAACCACTGGAAGATTTTAACAATCTTGCTTGGTTTCCTGTAGATGAAGCTATTGAAAAACTTAAACGTGGCAGTCACAAATGGGGCATTGAACAGTGGAAAAATACCCACAAAAAATAAAGGAATTCTTTCACAAAAAATAAAAAAGCGCTATAATAAATGAAGATAGAGGTTAGGAGGAACTCATATGAAGCTCATTAATACCACAAATAGTCATGCTGCACTGGTCAAAAGCCAACTTGCCAGCACTGACGCCTTGCTTGTCGAGGTTTATTCTGCGGGCAATACCGATGTTGTTTTTACACAGGCCCCAACACACTATGAATTATTGATCAGTAACAAACACCGAGCTATTCGTGAAACTGAAGTAGAAAAAATTCGTGAGTTCTTTTTAAAACGTAAGATTGATCTTCAAATCATTGACCAATCCACTATTAAAACCCTCTACTCCGATAAACTAATTGAAATTTCCTTTCCAATTACAAAGTAAGGCCAATTTGCCTTACTTTTTTTATTTCCTTAATGGATGAATCTCTACACCATTCTAGCCATTAAAAAAGAAGTTCCTTTATGGAACTTCTAATAATGGCTCTTATTTAGCTTCAAATCCTTCTGCGACTGCGTCCGCAAAGTTCTCTTCGACGATGCTTGCACAGTGATCACAGATGGTTGCGTGGTAGTGACGTTCAGCCGTTGTTGGATCGATGCGACGGCAACGGTCACAAACTTCACCAGTTGCACGTTCAACTGTGAAGGCTACATCTTCAAAGGTAACTGCACCTTCTGGAGCTGGGCCTTCTGCGATAGTTAATTCAGAAACAATCAAGAGTTGGGCAACATTGCTATCTACAGCTCCAAGAAGGGTTTTCACAACTTCATTTGGATAAACTGTCAAATGAGCTTCAAGTGATTTACCAATCACTTTTTCATTCCGCGCTTCTTCCAAGGCTTTTTGCGCTTGACCACGGAAGTCCATGAAGGCTGACCAAGTATCCAAGATTTCTTCTTGGTTGGCAAACGTTTCTGCTTCTGGCAATTCTGACAATTGAACGAAGTCTTCCGCTTCAAACTCAAGATAGGACCAGATTTCTTCAGCAGTGTGAGGAAGAATTGGCGTCAAGAGTTTCGTGATTTTCACCAAAATATCATAGAAGACCGTTTGCATTTGACGGCGTTCAAGTGATTTAGCTCCTTCGATGTATACAACATCCTTGGCAAAATCCAAGTAGAAGGCAGACAAATCAACGTTGATAAAGTTAACTAGCGCCTTGTAGATCGTCAAGAACTCAAAGTTTTCATAAGCATCACGGATAGTCTTGACAAGCTGGTTAAAGCGAATCGTCATGTACTTGTCAACTGAACGAAGCTCGTCGTAAGCAACTGTATCCTCAGCCGGGTTAAAGTCAGAAGTGTTCGCGATCAAGAAACGAAGAGTATTCCGGATCTTACGGTAAGTCTCAGAAACTTGACTCAAGATATCCATTGAGATACGCACGTCATTACTTGAGTCTACACTGGTTACCCAGAGACGCAAGATTTCAGCACCAAATTGCTTTTCAACATCACTTGGAGCAATGGTATTTCCAAGAGATTTAGACATCTTCTCACCTTTACCATCCAAAGCGAAACCTTGAGATAAGATTTGTTTGTATGGTGCAACACCATGGTTCGCCACAGATGTGATAAGAGATGAGTTGAACCAACCACGGTATTGGTCTGAACCTTCAAGGTAAAGATCAGCTGGGTATTTGAGTTCTGGACGATTAACCACAACCCCATTCCATGATGAACCTGAGTCAAACCAGACGTCCATGATATCTGTTTCTTTTGTAAATTCGCCATTCGGTGAACCTGGATGCGTAAATCCTTCTGGCAAGAGGTCTTTCGTTTCACGCTGCCACCAAATGATCGAACCATGCTCTTCAAAGAGTTGAGCTACATGTTCGATGGTTTCAGCTGTCATGATTGGTGTTCCGTCTTCTGCATAGAAGATTGGAAGGGGCACACCCCAGGCACGTTGACGAGAGATGACCCAGTCACCACGGTCACGAATCATGTTATAAAGACGCACTTTCCCCCATTCTGAGTGGAATTTCACTTTTTCAATTTCGTCCAAGATATCTTGACGGAATTTTGATACAGAAGCGAACCACTGTGGAACTGCACGCCAGATGATTGGTTTTTTCGTCCGCCAGTCAAATGGGTAGGAGTGAGAGATTTCTTCTTGAGCAAGAAGCAAATCTCCAAGTTTCTCAATAACAGTTGGTACAACCTTGTCGTAGAACTGACCTGCAAAATCAGGACCAGCATTCTCCATCATAATACCGCGTTCGTTAACCGTAACAAAGACTTCCAAACCATTGGCAACACCGACATTGTAGTCGTCCTCACCAAAACCAGGGGCTGTATGGACGATACCTGTACCAGAATCTGTTGTAACGTGGTCACCAAGAATAACGAGCTCATCTACAGCAGTGTCCCATGGGTGCTCTGTCACGATTTGGTTCAATTCTGAACCGCGATAAGTCGCCAAAACTTGAACATCAGCCCAACCGAATTTCTCAGATAAGCTGTTCAACAATTCTGAAGCGACAACAAATTTACGAGTTTCACCGGCTGGTTGCACCAATACATAATCAATATCTGCACCAACAGTCAAACCACGAGAAGCAGTGATAGTAAATGGAGTTGTTGTCCAGACAACGATGTAAGTGTCTGTATCTAGGACACCCTTACCATCTTTAACCTTGTTGGCATAGTAAAGGGAAGTAGAAACCAAATCATGGTATTCAATTTCCGCTTCAGCAAGGGCTGATTCAGAAGACCAAGACCAGTAAACTGGCTTAGCTCCACGGTAGATATAGCCCTTGTTAGCCATCTCACCAAAGACGCGGATTTGCGCTGCTTCATAGTCAGGCGTCAAGGTTACATAAGGATGATCCCAATCACCTGAAACACCCAAGCGTTTAAAGTCTTCGCGTTGTTTATCTACTTGAGAAAGAGCGTATTCACGGCAGAGTTTCAGATACTCAACCAAGTCCATTTCTTTACGTTTCACACCTTGTTTAGCCAAGACTTGCTCAATTGGCAAACCATGGGTATCCCAACCTGGGATGTACGGTGCATAAAAACCTGACATAGACTTAGAACGAACAATGATATCTTTTGAAATCTTGTTCATAGCATGTCCTACGTGAATGTTTCCGTTGGCATAGGGAGGGCCATCATGAAGGGTAAAATGCGGTTTCCCTTCATTCAACACTTGACGGCGTTGATAGAGTTTTGCATCTTCCCATTCCTTTTGCCAAACGGGCTCTTTCGTTGGAAGACCAGCCCGCATTGGAAAGGCTGTTTTCCCAAGATTCAATGTTTCTTTAAGTTTCATTGTGTCTCCTTATTGATTTAAAAGCTATAAAAAAACACGAGCATCCTAAAAAGGACGATTGCTCGTGGTACCACCTTTGTTCGAGAAGTCGCAAGCGACCTTCTCCTCTCATCCCGTAACGAGGGAAACGTCCGTTCTTACTCAAAGGTTCAGAACGAATACTGTAAAAGGATCATCCATTAAGAGGGAGTGCAGATCTTCCACCATCATCTGCTCGCTAGACCTATCATTAATGGACCTGTTTTTACAAAATTATAAAATATTGACAGATTCACGTCTTACATCATCTTCAGGTTGAACAGTTTCTTCAACCGCAACAACTTCTTCATTTTCATGACGAGCGTGCTCTGCTTCTTCTAAAGCGGATTGAACTTTTTCATTCAAACCTTCAAACGCTTGTGTTGCACCCAATTCTAAATTAGCAGCTTCGATGCGTTTTTGCAATTCTTCGATTTCAGCTGGAGAGAATTGACGAGTCAAATCAATGTTATCATCTTCTGCATGATGATGGTGAACTGATTCACCCAAAGCTTTCTCCACAATTTCACGGAAAGCTTCATCACTTGTTTGAATGTACATAGCTGTTGGACGAAGAATTTCATCCCATTCAGGTGTATCGATAATGCTCAATTGGCTTTCGATTGTTGATTTCAAACGTTGATGGAAGACGCGTGTCTTGTTCTTCAATTCCTCTGTTTCAACGGCAACCTTCTTGGCATTATCCGTTGCATGACGAAGGATTTCATTTGCTTTTTGTTTTGCTTCATCTACTAAGTGTTGTGCATCTTGTTCAGCTTGACGAACAATATTTTCAGAACGTTCGTTAGCGGCTTGTTTCACACGTTCCGCAGTATCTTGTGCAATCAAAACAGATTGACTCAATGAATCTTTCATTTCATCAAAATAGTTTAAGCGTTCTTCAAGAGCTTGAATTTTTGCTTCTTGATCATGATTTAAACGAACAAGATCTTCATAATCGCGAACAACGATATCTAGAAATTCTTCTACTTCGTTCGCATCATACCCTCTAAATTTAACGCCAAAAGTTTTATCTTTAATTTCTAAAGCAGTAAGAGCCATAACTCCTCCTCATTTTTTACTTAAGAGTACTTCAACAGTTACTTTATATTTTCCACTCTTTGAAATACCATTTTCAGAAACAATTTTAAGACGCCCAAAGCGTCGGACACTAACTAAATCATTCAGACCTACAGCATAGCTAACATTGGAAGTAGTCGCATAGTTAACTTTCACTAGACCAGAACTAATCAACTGACTAGCTTGTGAGCGCGAAAGCTTGAAGGTCCCAGCAATCACCTTGTCTAACCGATAACTCGACACGAGAATATCTCGCTGCTGGCTTTCTTCCTCTATGATCATTTGTTCAGATAGAGGAACTTCCCTCAGCTTAACAGGTACCCGAGAAATTTTCTGGATGTGATCCATGAAATAGGGAACAAAACGCTGTTCAACAAATACTTGGATCTTTCCATCACTCGTCAGAATATCTCCAAAGGACTTGCGCTCCACACCCAATTGGTGAACAATGGTCCCCAGTACCTGGGAATGGGTCAAGTGATGAAATTTTGAAGCATAGACCATTTCCAATAGGGCCAGATCAAAGTCACTTGGATCCAATTGGTAATAATCCGGAGCAACAATAACCTTGGCATACTCCATTTTCTGCTCATCACTGGAAGCAAAGACCTGTAATTGGTAGCTTGCCGCAACATTTCGTAAAATAGTGACCTGATGAGGGTTTAAAAAACCCGTCACCTCAACAGAATAGCGTTCCACCACTCTTTCAGACAATTCAATACAGCGATCAATGAATTCGTGATCTTCGCGATTGAAATGTTGATAAATCTCTGTCTGTCCCATCATATTCTATCCAATCAAAAATAGGAACAAGCGGGCTAATAACTGATTCATCAAGTTCAAGACCAAAAGTGCTACTAGAACTGTAAAATCCAAGCCCCCAAACTGCAATGGTAACTTTCTAAAAAGGCTCAAAAATGGTTCAACTAGGCGGTGAACCATTTGTCCAAGAGTACTCTGAGGTGCCCCAGGGAACCAAGATAGTAAGGCATAGATGACAAGAATGATGGAATAGATTTGAATGATATTTGATAAGTATTGAAAGATAATCATCTTAACGATTACGTTTCATATCATAGTCAAATTCTGTCACTTCCACATCATTTGGAAGGCGGATATCTTCAATGTTAACGACTACATTAATTGGAGTCAACAAGTACATGGTACTTGCAACACGACGAAGATTTCCTGCTAAAACATAACGAGCCCCATCCAAATAATCTAAACAACGACGTGCTTGTACTTCTGTCATATATTGGAAGTCAATCAAGATACTCTCATTAGATAGTAATAGATCAACAATTTCAGTCGCTTCCTCGTATTTGCGGGGATAGCGTACATCAATGGTAATCTTTTCATCTGTATTCGCACGATTAGCAGCCAATTCACGTTGACGTTCATGCAAGCGAGTAATATTTTCAGATGTATTTTTCGTTGTTGGAACAGGTTCCTTCACTGCCGCTGTAGACACTGGAGTCGTAACATGTGCGACAGGAGTCGGTTTTGGTTTTACTGGTTCTCTTTGACTAATCTGTGGACGTGGAGAAGTCACTTGAGGAGTCGGCTGTGGCTGTGGAACTGGTTGAGTTTCCGCCCCAGCTGCTTTTGCCTCGCGAACTTCTACTTCTTCACCGTCTTCTGTGAAGTAGTCAATAAAGTTGTTAAATTTATCTTTTAATGACATAGTTCTTTCCTATTTAAAAAATGATGTCCCAATTCTAACATAAGTCGCTCCGTTCGCAATGGCTACTTCAAAGTCACGACTCATACCCATACTTAGTTCTGAAAAAGGCATATTTTTTAATTGTTTCTTTTCTAGTTGTTTCTGAAGTTGGTGAGTTTTTGAAAAAATATCCTGCAACTCTTTTTGACTAGCCTCAAAAGGAGCCATCGTCATTAAACCAACAATTTCAATTTTGTCCAGCTGTGCGATTTCCGCTAAAACATCATCCAGTTCATCGGGTGCAAATCCATGCTTACTTTCTTCACCAGAAATGTTCACTTGGAGGAAACACTTGATCGGGTGTTCTGCTCGCTTTTGAATTTCTTGAGCCAGTTTCACCGAATCCAAGGCATGAAAGTAATCGACGAGATTAATCACATCTTTTACTTTCCGCCGTTGGAGGCTCCCAATCAAGTGCCAAGTGAGATCATACTCTTTTAGAGCTTGATACTTTTCTAGGAATTTATCGACACGATTTTCACCGATATGTTGGATACCTGTTTTCACCAGTGCTTCTGTTGTAGCAACATCCACATACTTGGTGATAGCTATCACATTAACTTGATCTTGACGGTTAGCTTTGTTTCTTGCTGTTTCTACTTGTTGCCGAACAAGATCAGCATTCTCTACCAGATTCATGATTAACGATTCCGGAAGAATGGTGGTGTTTCCAATTCATCATCATCTGAAGATGAATCTACGTAACGATCAACTTGATGTGTTGATGTTGGTTCAGTTTGGCGGGCGATATTCTCACGACGAATATCCCAATCACCAAAGGCTGAGCCACGGTTTGGTTCTACCGCTGGACGACTTGGAGTTGTTGGCAATTCAACATCTTGTTTCAAATCAAATTCACGGTCAAATGGTGCAGCTTGTGGGCGTTGTTCACGTGGTCCTGTTTTATAAGGACGTTGTGAGGAAGCAATTCCGCTAACGCGTTCTACCTTGTCTTGACGGACACCAGTTGCAACAACCGTCACGCGGATTTCATCTTTAAGAGATTCATCAATAGATGTACCCAACCAGATATTCACTCCGTGACCTGCAGCTTGGTTCACAATTTCTGAAGCTTCTTCAGCTTCGATCAATGTCATATCCAAACCACCTGTTACGTTGACGATCACGTCTTCTGCACCATCAATTGTAGTTTCAAGAAGTGGAGAGTAAATGGCTTTACGAGCCGCTTCGATAACGCGTTCTTCACCGCTACCAACACCAATACCCATGAGGGCATTCCCTTTGTTTTCCATAACAGTCTTCACGTCTGCAAAGTCAAGGTTGATCAATCCAGGACTTGTGATCAAGTCAGTGATCCCTTGAACACCTTGACGAAGAACGTTATCTGCTTCACTCAAAGCTTCAAGAAGCGGTGTCTTCTTGTCTACAATTTCAAGCAAGTTGTTATTAGAAATAATCAACAATGTATCTACATGTTCGCGAAGTTCGTTGATCCCTTCTATAGCGAAGTTGCCACGTTTTGAACCTTCAAACCCGAATGGACGAGTCACAACGGCTACTGTCAAAGCACCTACAGCTTTGGCAATACGAGCGATGACTGGTGCAGCACCTGTACCAGATCCTCCACCCATCCCTGCAGTGATGAAGACCATGTCTGCACCTTGCAAAGCTTCTGTTAACACTTCTTCGCTTTCTTCAGCTGCCTTACGACCAACTTCAGGTTGACCTCCAGCACCCAATCCACGAGTCAATTTTGGACCCAATTGGATAACTGTTTCAGCTTTTGCACTTGAAAGTGCTTGAACATCTGTATTAGCCGCGATGAATTCTACACCGGCAACGCCTTCGTCAATCATACGATTGATGGCGTTACCGCCACCGCCACCGACACCGATTACTTTAATTACTGCACCTTGTGCCGCTGCTGTGTCAAATGAAAATGTCATAAATACTTACACTCCTTAATCAAACATATTACCGATCAAATTTTTCATTCGGTCTGTGAATGTAGCTTTTGGTTCTTGTTTGCTATCATTGCTTGCTGCTGGAATTTCTCGAGCATCCACTGGAGATTCAATCTTCTCAGCATTGTATGCAGGTACTACCGGTTGTGCTGGAGCAGCAGGTTGTGGTTGTACTTGTGGTTGCACTGGACGATCAAATTGAATCGGTTGTTGACGCAAGACTTCGTCTCCATGAACCGCAGCTTGAGCAATAATATCCACATCTGTCAAATTGCCTGCATATTCAGACAAGCTAATTACATGGGCAAAAGCTGGATTGCGAATTCCAATTTGATTTGGAACAAACAATTTCACATTTACACCAAAGACTTCTTGAGCCAATTCCTCAACACCAGGAAGGATCGCTCCTCCACCGATAATCACAATTCCACCAGGAAGATCCAACAGATGTCTTCTCTCAAGGTCTTGCTTGATTTGCTCAAAGATGTGTTTGATACGTGCTGAAATGATTTCAGCCAAGTACTTCTCAGTCACTTCAACTGGCTCTACTTCACCGATGACTTCTACATGGAAGACTTCGTTTCCAGCAGATGGCACATAGGCTTCACCATAGTTGAACTTCAAGCCTTCTGCCAATTTTTGAGAAGTTTTCAATACTTTAGAAATATCTTTGGTAACATAATCGCCACCTTCTTGGTAGATATTTGTAAATTGAAGTTCTTGGCTACGAACAGATGCCACCGTTGTTTGGCCACCACCCATATCGATCACCGTTGCTCCGAATTCACGTTCGCCTTCATTCAAGACTGTTTTGATCATCGCAAGCGGTGAAATGATGATGTTTTCAACTTGTAAGCCTGCACGTTCAACAGTTTTACGCAAATTGTGCAAGATTGTACGAGGTCCTGTATAAAGAAGGCCACGCATTTCAAGTCGGATCCCCATCATTCCGCGTGGATCGCGGATTCCTTGGAAACCATCAACTGTGAATTCCTCAGGAATGAAGGTGATTACTTCACGATCCGGTGTCATACTTTTTGTGAGTGCAGATTTGACAACATTTTCAACATCTGCATCTGTGATTTCTTTCGAATCACTTGTGACTGGAATCATTCCTTGAGTTGCTTCGATTTGTAGTAAGTTTGCAGGCAACCCAACATTGACTAGATTGATTGAAATCCCTGCTTTTTCTTCAGCTTGGCTGATTGCATTTTTAATTGCATTTGAAGCAGCTTCGATATCTACTATAATTCCATCTTTGACGCCAGCACTTTTTGCATTGCTGACTCCAATTACATTCATTTCTCCATTGACATGTTCTGCCACCAATACTTTTATTGAACTAGTACCGATATCTAAACCTGTAAAAAAGCCGTCTCTAGCCATTACACCAGTCCTCTCTCTTTATTTGTTTTCACTTTACATCTATTTATAGCCCTTTTAGTTGGAACTATCCAAACTTCATTATATCACAAAGAAGCCTAAAATGGACATTTTTTCTTCAATTATTTGAGATAATTTATGGGCTTTACTCATTCCCAGAAGAATTTTCTCCTTCTGGATTCTGTTCTTGATTCTGTTCTTGGCTTGCTTCCTCAGAATGTTCTTCTTGCTTTTCTGTACTTTCAGCCTTTTCTTTTTCAGCTTGCTCTTTGGCATCTGCGATGGATTGTTCACTATAGCTGAAGACTCCAGCCTCCATATCAATGGTGGAATCATCGTCTAATTGCTTACTGATCGCCTTATAATAAGGAAGCTT
Organism: Streptococcus sp. 27098_8_99; assembly: GCF_041431935.1. NCBI lineage: Bacteria > Bacillati > Bacillota > Bacilli > Lactobacillales > Streptococcaceae > Streptococcus > Streptococcus sp. 27098_8_99. Next base: position 36,147 of record NZ_JAPVYQ010000016.1, read on the forward strand.
GCGGGTAATTTGGGAAACAGGCACCAAGATTTTATTATCGTTTTTCATGGTGATGGTCACCAGATCCTTGGTGACCTTACTCGGTGTCAGATCAACCGAAACAATTTTATCAGTAATGGAAGAAGAAATAGACTTCATTTCTTGGACAAATTGTCTAACCAATTCTCGATCTGAGAATTTTAAGCTAATATAGGAGGACGGCAATTCCGAAGCTGGAGTTACTGTCTCCACTACTTCTCCATTTTCCAATACTGGATAGTGGTCTTCTCCGGTCACATAATAGGCAACCACTTTGTGTTCCACGATATTGACTTTAAAAGTCACAGGAAATTGATAATGCATGTGAACCTCTTTGATCCATGGACTAGCCGTTTTCATATTTTGTTCATAGACCGATTTATGAAGGAAGGTCGTCAGAGTATAATCTTCCTCTTTGATGCGACTTTTTTCATACAAGAGTTGCTGATCAACCGCTTTGTTCCCTGAAAATTCAATCACTTTCTGTGTGGATAAGGGGCTTAAAAAGTAGATTGAGAGAAGGGCGACAATCAAGCTGATTCCGATAACCGGAAGGGCACGATAGATATGGCGTTTTGCCACCGTCGGTTCCTTCTTTGGTTTTTTCGTCTTTAAGCCTTTAAAAAATGAAGGCTTTTTCTCTTGTTTCTCTGAAGGATTTAGCTCCTTTACAGCCGGATCATCCTCTTCTCCTTCTGAACTTTCTCCATCCGCATCTGGATCCTCTTCGGCCTCAGATTCATCTTCCTCTTCAGACTCTTCTATTTCTTCAGATTCTTCCTCTGAGACGGAAGCTGTTTCTTTTTCTGAAAGGTCTTCGTCTTCTTTTGCTTCTTCGCTTTCAATTTTCTCTGTCTCAGCTTCTTCCGCTTTTTCAAGCGCTTTTTTTTCTAAATATTCTTTGTTTCTTTTTTGCCAGGCTGACAATTCTGTAACTTTGTCATCCGTTGGCGTTTTTTTATTGTCGTCCGTCATCTTTTCCCTTACTGATATCTTTTTGAAGCAGGCCATAAAAATCGTCTAGTGAAAGGAGTTCTGTCGATTTTTCCATTGCTTGGTGGTAGACTTGGCTTTGCTTCAACATTTCTTGAATGGTTTCATTAAAGGTTTCGAGCGTTAATTGATCTTCCTGCAATTGCTCTGCATAACCTTTATCCACAAAATATTGGGCATTTTCAATCTGATCGCCACGGCTGGCTTCTTTTCCTAGCGGTACGATCAGGTGGAGTTTGTTCATGGCTAAGAGTTCAAATAAGGTATTGGCTCCACCCCTAGTCACCACTAAATCAGCCTTCTGGAGCATGGGCAAATACTGATCGGTTACATAATCCACTCGATACAAGCCACCCTCAGCCTGATTCAATGTTAAATCGCCCGTCAAATTGATGATATTGTAGTGCTGCAAGAGCTCTGCTTTGTGCTCTGTCACAAATTCATTAAAGACACGCGCACCGGCTGATCCTCCGACAAAGAGAAGGGTCGGCAAGTCTTTTCGGAAACCTTTTGTTTTTTCTTCTAATTCTTCAGAAGTTGTCGGAATATGATCTGTAACCTTGGTTACTGCACCGATATGCGCACTCTTTGTCAAACCATGTGCTTGCTCAAAAGTTGTGTACATCTTGGTGGCGAATTTATAAGAAATTTTATTGGCCAATCCCATCGAGAGATCGGACTCATGGATATAGACAGGGACACGCGTGAATCTAGCTGCGATCACTGGTGGCACAGAGACAAATCCCCCTTTTGAGAAGAGAACTTGTGGACGCACACGAAGCAGGATTGCAATGGACTGGAGCGTTCCCCAAGCCACCTTGAACACATCCATCATATTTTGGAAAGAGAAATAGCGGCGCAATTTCCCCGTTGCAATTGAATGGAAGCGCACGTCTAAGCCAGACTTTTTTATCTCTTGGTATTCGATTCCTTTTTTGTCCCCAATATAATGGACTTCCCATCCATCTTCGATAAATTTTGGAATCAAGAGGAGATTAAGGGTCACATGTCCCACGGTTCCCCCACCAGTAAACATTATTTTTTTCATCTTATTTCAACCCTTTTACTGTAGCAAGAAATTCATCCCCACGCACTTCAAAATTCGGATACATATCCCAGCTAGCATTGGCAGGACTTAGTAGCACAACATCTCCAGGGCTAGCCAAGTCGAAGGCTTTCTTTGTAGCATCCGCTACATCTGCCGCATCAACATAAGAGACGCCAGCTTTATCTGCTGCGCGTTTCACTCGAGGAGCTGATTCCCCTAGAATCACCATTTCCTTTAAACCAGTAATGTGAGGCACCAATTCATCAAATTCATTGCCACGATCGAGCCCCCCTGCAATCAAGATCACCTTGCTGTTATCAAAACCAGAAAGAGCTTTTTGTGTTGCTAGAATATTAGTCGATTTGCTATCATTGTAGAATTTGACACCTTGAATCTCATCCACATATTGAAGACGGTGTTTCACTCCTCCAAAGGCTGACAAGGTTTCTTTAATGACCTCATTCTCTACTCCCCGGACTTTTGCGACCGCAATCGTTGCCAAGGCATTCTCTACATTGTGGCTACCTGGAACTCCCAGTTCATCTGCTCGCATAACAACTTCTCCCTTAAACTTGAGAAGTCCATCTTCCAAATAAGCCCCATCCACTTTTTCAACCGTTGAAAATGGAAGGACCCTTGCCTTGGTTTTTGTAGCGAGTTCTTTGGCCAGGTCTTGATTGAAGTTCAAGACAATGACATCTTTTTCTGTCATATTCTTTTGAAGATTCCATTTGGCAGCTACATAATTTTCAAAAGAACCATGATAGTCGATATGGGTCGGCATGAGGTTGGTAATCACTGCAATCTCTGGATGGAAGGCTTCAATTCCCATCAATTGGAAAGAAGACAATTCCATGACCAGAACATCCTTTTCTGTTGCTGTTTGTGCAACTTGACTAGCTGGAAAACCGATATTTCCAGACAATAGACCACCTTGACCGGCAGCCGTCAAGACTTCCCCGATCATGGTTGTCGTCGTCGTTTTTCCGTTTGATCCTGTAATCCCAATAATTGGCGCATCCGAAATCAGATAGGCCAATTCCACTTCAGTGAGGACGGGAATGCCTTTTTCAAGCGCTTTTTCAACCATTGGATTAGAATAAGGGATTCCTGGATTTTTGACCATGACTGCAAAGTCTTCATCCAACAATTCCAAAGGGTGACCTCCTGTCACAACTTTAATCCCTTCTTCCAGTAAACTTTGTGCTGCTGGATTTTCTTCAAAAGGTTTGCCATCATTGACGGTCACAATCGCTCCTAAGCGATCCAACAAACGGGCAGCTGACTCGCCTGACTTAGCCAAACCTAATACAAGAACCTTTTTATTTTCAAATTGTTTCACAAATTTCATGATTTCTTCGCTCCATTTTTATCACTCTCTATTTTACCTTTTTTTAGCAAAATTAAAAAGCCCAAAGGGCTTTAAAAATCACGTCAGCGTTTATTTTTTCTGTTTGGTCGTCATTTTGGAAATATCCACCAAAGCCAGGTAGCCAACAAAGGCAAGAAAGGCACCGACAAAAAACTCAGACGGTAGTTGGAATATCTGAAAAATGGCGAGACAAGTCAGTACGATAATGGAGACGATTAAGACCACCATTGTGACACTGTTTAAGGTACCACGAATACTTTTGGGGGTCATAAAAAGGTAAAAAAGGAGAATCAAAATCCCTAAGATAAAATAGACCATTTTGTTTCTCCTTTCTTTCCGTATTATTCAGCAGCTGCTGATTTTTTCTTTTTATTTGCTTTTTCGCGTTCTGCTTTGTTCAAGATTTGTTTCCGCAAACGGATAGATTCAGGCGTTACTTCCATGTACTCATCGTCGTTCAAGAACTCAAGAGATTCTTCCAAGGTCAAGATACGAGGAGTCTTGATAACCGCTGTTTGGTCCTTAGTAGCTGAACGAACGTTGGTCATTTGTTTAGCTTTCGTAATGTTTACGGTCAAGTCGTTCTCACGAGAGTTTTCCCCGATGATCATTCCTTCGTAAACTTCTGTACCTGGATTGACAAAGATCGTACCACGTTCTTCGATAGACATGATAGAGTAAGTGGTTGCTTTTCCGTTATCGATTGAAACAAGAGCACCACGGTGACGTCCACCGATTTCTCCTGGAATCACTGGCAAGTATTGGTCAAAGGTGTGGTTCATGATTCCGTAACCACGTGTCATTGACAAGAACTCTGTTGAGTATCCAATCAAACCACGCGCTGGAACAAGGAAGACCAAACGAGTTTGACCGTTACCAGTTGAGATCATATCCAACATTTCACCTTTACGTTCAGAAAGACTTTGGATAACAGATCCTTGGTATTCTTCTGGTGTATCAATTTGCACGCGTTCAAACGGTTCGCATTTGACACCATCAATTTCTTTGATGATAACTTCTGGACGAGATACTTGCAATTCGTATCCTTCACGACGCATGGTTTCGATCAAGATAGACAAGTGCAATTCCCCACGTCCTGAAACGGTCCATTTATCAGGTGAATCAGTTGGGTCAACACGAAGAGAGACGTCTGTTTGCAATTCCGCTTGCAAGCGTTCTTCAACTTTACGAGAGGTTACCCATTTTCCTTCGCGACCAGCAAATGGTGAGTTGTTAACCAAGAAGGTCATTTGAAGCGTCGGTTCATCGATGTGAAGGATTGGAAGAGCTTCAACTGCGTCTGTCGGTGTGATGGTTTCTCCAACGAAGATATCTTCCATACCAGAGATAGCAATCAAGTCACCCGCTTTAGCTTCTTGAATCTCACGACGTTCTAAACCAAAGAAACCAAAGAGTTTGGTAACACGGAAGTTCTTAGTCGTTCCATCCAATTTAGAAAGGGTTACTTGGTCCCCAACTTTTACAGTACCACGGAAGACACGTCCGATACCGATACGTCCAACGAAGTCGTTGTAATCAAGCAGGGATACTTGGAATTGAAGAGGCTCATCTGAGTTATCAACTGGAGCTGGGATGTGATCAATGATAGTATCAAAGATCGGTGCCATTGTGTGCTCTTGATCAGCTGGATCGTCTGAAAGTGAAGATGTTCCGTTAATCGCTGATGCATAAACAACCGGGAATTCCAATTGGTCATCATCCGCACCCAATTCGATGAAGAGTTCAAGAACTTCGTCTACAACTTCTTCTGGACGAGCAGATGGTTTATCGATTTTGTTGACTACAACGATCGGAACAAGATCTTGTTCCAAGGCTTTTTTCAATACGAAACGCGTCTGAGGCATGGTTCCTTCGTAGGCATCAACGACCAATACAACTCCGTCAACCATTTTCATGATCCGTTCCACTTCTCCACCGAAGTCCGCGTGTCCCGGTGTGTCCATGATATTGATTCGAGTTCCGTTATAAGCAACGGCTGTATTTTTAGCAAGAATCGTGATCCCACGTTCTTTTTCAAGATCGTTTGAGTCCATTGCACGTTCTTGCAATTCTTTACGTTCATCCAAGGTGTGCGATTGTTTCAACAATTCGTCTACCAAGGTTGTTTTACCATGGTCAACGTGGGCAATGATCGCAACGTTACGAATATCTTCTCTTAATTTTGTCATGATTTCCTCTATAAAATTTAAATAATATTTCTAACTGAACAATTATACCACAGTCCTATCTAAAAAACACAGTTCAGCTAGTTGTAAATGTTTTCATCTTTATTTCTTTTCTCCGACTCGATTTCCTTTTCTTTTCATGATACACTGATTATTAGACTTTCAGAAAAAGAGGCTCCCATGAGATTAGATCAATTGATGGCAGACCATCAGTACGCTCGTAAAGACATCAAACAACTTTTGGCCCGAAGGCAAATCTTGGTCGATCACCTACCAGCTCAAAAGCTATCCCAAAACATCGACCCTGGACTCCAACAGATTCAAATCGGAGAACGAATCATTCAAGAACCGCGTCACCACTACTACATGCTCCATAAACCAATTGGAGCCGTGACCGCCAAAAGAGACGCCCACCATCTAACGGTGATCGAGCTAGTAGACCCCCAGCAAGAGTACCTCGACCTCTATCCACTTGGTCGCCTCGATCGCGATACCAGTGGTCTGCTCCTCCTCACAGATAATGGTCCCTTAGGCTTTCAACTGCTCCATCCTCAATACCATGTGGAGAAAGTCTATGAGGTAGAAGTCAATGGTTCGCTTTACGCAGCCCACATCGAGCAATTTCAGAATGGGATTTCATTCACAGACGGTCCTATCTGCAAGCCGGCTTCCTTGACCATTCTAGAAAGTACCCCCAGCTACAGCAAGGCCCAGGTCCGAATCTCAGAAGGAAAATACCACCAAGTGAAAAAGATGTTTTTAGCCATTGGGGTCAAAGTAATGACCTTAAAACGCTTGTCTTTTGGCCCCTTCACCTTGGATCCTCAGTTAGCCCCTGGAGAAAGCCGACCTTTGAATGAGGTAGAGCTCACATGGGTCAAAGATTACCTTGAAAAAACGAGATAAAAAAGCTCTAACCACATACATTGTGCAGTTAGAGCTCTTTTTATTAGGCGTCTTTTTTCACTTTCCCATTCCAAGAATCGAGACCATAAGACAAGACATAAATGTCTGTATAGCCCTGCTTCTTAAGATAGAGAGCCGCATTGGTTACACGCGAACTACGGCTATTTTCATAGAGCAAAATTGGTTTATCTTTGCGCAAGGCTGCAAGACTCAACTTCAACTGAGTAGAAGGAATGTTGCGTGCTCCTAAAATATGCTTGGCATGAAACTCAGCTGGCTCTCGCAAGTCAATCAACTGACCTTTACGAATCAGCTCTTCAAAAGTAGCATTGTCCACAAATTTAGCAGCTTTACGGATGCGAAAATAATTAAACGCCATCCATCCAAATGCTCCTAAAATAGCCAACCAAACAATGATATTTCCCATCACTCTACCTCACTCTTTTTCAAAAATTCTAATTCTTGCTTGTGTTCTCTTCTTAAAACGGTGTCGGCTTCTAAATAATCGAGCCGCTCCATCAGGCCTGCATCATAAAGACGTTGAAGCTCAATTTTCATCAATTCGATGTCATAGAGGCGCTTCCCTACGTAAATGATGATTCCAAAACGTTTTAAAAATTGTTGAACATCATACAGGTTTTTCATGTTCATTATTGTATCAAATTTAGAAAGGCTTTACAAGATTTTCAAGCAAATGATGACATTTTCCGATTGCTTTACGAATAAATAAGTATGATCAACTTTTATTTTTTTACCATCGGTACTTGTATCGCCTCTTTTTTGGGACTAGTTGTCGATCGTTTCCCAAACCAATCCATTCTTGCTCCTCGCAGTCATTGTGATCACTGCCAGCACGTCCTTGGCGTTTGGGATCTCATCCCTATTATCTCGCAACTACTCCATCGTTTTCGCTGCCGCTATTGTCATCAGACCTACCCATTTTGGTACTGCCTTTTTGAGGTCTGGAGTGGCCTACTTTTTTTAGCCTGCGCCAATGGTTTCCTTTCTCTGCCTCAACTTCTAACACTACTGGGAGCTGCCGTTTTAGCCATCTATGACCTACGCTTTATGGAATACCCTTTATTCATCTGGTGCTGTCTCCATGCCTTGGTCCTCTTTTTATCCGGTAGTAATCTCTTCATGCTGGTCTTTTTACTCCTTGCGATCGGAGCTCACTTTTTCTTTATCGGAATAGGAGCAGGAGATTTTCTCTTACTAGCTACCTTTTCGCTAAGCTTTTCTTCTACCAAGATCCTCATTCTCATTCAGATCGCATCCATCTTAGGCATTCTCGTCTTTGCTCTCAAAAAAGAAAGAGACCGGATCCCCTTTGTTCCCTGTCTCTTTCTCAGTTATCACGCTTTACTGCTTTATACGATATTTTGCAGATAAGTTCTTCTTACTTTGCAACCTTCGCTTCTAGATAATCGGCGATGGCAGCCACATCCTTATCCCCACGTCCGGAAACATTGATGATGATGATCTTGTCTTTATCCAGTTTTGGAGCACGTTTAACCGCTTCTGCAATCGCGTGTGAGCTTTCAATGGCTGGGAGAATTCCTTCTGTCTTACTGAGAAGAAGAAGGGCTTCTACTGCTTCATCATCTGTCGCTGCTACATATTCGACACGACCAGAATCTTTAAAGAAAGCATGCTCCGGGCCAACCCCTGGGTAGTCCAAACCAGCAGAGATCGAGTAAACTGGCGCTACTTTTCCGTCTTCGCCAAAGACTGCATAGGTCTTCATACCATCAACCACACCGATAGTCCCTTTGGTCATGGTCGCTGCGTGTTGATCGGTGTCCAAGCCATGTCCAGCTGCTTCTACCCCAATCAATCCGACTTCCTCTTCTGCGACATATTCAGAAAAGGCACCAATGGCATTAGAGCCACCACCGACACAGGCAATCACATAATCCGGCAAACGACCTTCTTTTTCCAAGATTTGACGTTTAGACTCTTCACTGATTACCTTTTGGAATTCATGCACAATGGTTGGGTAAGGGTGAGGGCCAACAGCAGAACCTAATACGTAAAAGGCATCCAAATCCGCCATCCATGCTCCAAACGCAGCATCAACGGCGTCTTTCAAGGTCTTAGTCCCGGTTTCAACCGCATGGACGGTTGCCCCCATCATTTCCATGCGGAAGACATTCAAGCGTTGGCGTTCCACGTCTTCTGCCCCCATGTAGACATCACAGGCCATACCGAACTTAGCTGCCGCAGCTGCTGTAGCTACACCGTGTTGACCGGCTCCTGTTTCAGCAATCACGCGCGTTTTGCCCATGCGTTTAGCCAAGAGGATTTGCCCCAAAACGTTATTCAATTTATGTGAACCTAGGTGATTCAAGTCTTCGCGCTTCAAATAAATTTTTGCCCCACCTAAATGCTCCGTCAAACTTTCCGCAAAGTAGAGCGGTGTTTCCCGTCCAGAATAGTCTTTCAAATAATGTTTGTATTCTGCGATAAATTCTGGATCATTTTTATATTGTTCAAAAGTTTCCTCTAATTGATTGAGCAAGTTTTGAATGGGTTCTGGTACGAAAGATCCACCAAATTGTCCGAAATAGCCTTTTGTTTCTGTCATGATTGTGTCCTCTTTTCTATATCTTCAATCCTGTTTATGATCTTTTTCTCTCGCGGGCCCTTTGAGCTGCAGTCTCACTGGGTTCCTTTGAGATACAAAAAACCTCACACAGAAAAATCTGTGTGAGGACGATTCGATACCGCGGTGCCACCTCAATTGTAGGAAGATATTCTTTCTCCTACATCTCTGACCTGTCTAACAACAGGGTGCACGATAAGGTGTGCTCACCGAATTTTTATTGTTTCAAATTCATTATCATAAACGCATCAGCCCATTTCAAGATTCACCACTGCTTGTTCGCAATCACCACAAGCTCCCTGGAAGTGAGAAAAATCTCTACTTTTCTGATGTCTTGAAGCTATTATAGCTCCCGCTTCTGACTTTGTCAACAAAAATTTCAAAAAGACACTAAAATGTTCGGATTTTACATTTCCCCATTTTTTGCTAGCAATCGTGCTCTGCAATACTGAAAGCCCAGATAGGCTAGGTAAGCTCCTAAGGTATTGGTCCACAAATCATCTAGCTCAAAGACACGATTGGCATCAAACAAGAGATCTAACAGAACTTGGCTGCATTCAATCCACAAGCTCATCGCAAAACCGAAGCACAAGACCCGTTTGCGACTCCTCAACCAGGGCCATAGCCAGAGGAGTTGAAAGACTAGCGGGCTTAACAAAAAGATATTGGCTATGTTTTGGAGAATGACCTTAATGAGTTGGAGGACACTGGTGATCTGGCCAAGATTCATCACCGAATTAAGAGGAACCAGCAGGACGACGATGCGACCGAAATGTTGAATACCCGGTGTTTCCATACCTGGCTCTGGCTGTTGGGGCAAAAAACACATCAAACACAAGAGGATAAAATAGAAGAAGCTGCCACTCCGTAACAGCCTTCTTCCTCTTTTTGTTAGTTCTGTATGATCCATCAGCCCTTGTTTAAGGTTGAGCATGTTCAACAATCGCTTTCTCCCGGTCCCGTTTCATGGTATTTGAACGCAATTGGCCACAGGCAGCATCAATATCTGTACCGTGCTCTTGACGCACTACACAGTTAACACCTTGTTTTTTCAAGGTATCATAGAAGGCCATGACCCGTTCTTTTGGACTCCGGCTATATTGGTCATGCTCACTGACAGGATTGTAAGGAATCAAGTTAACATAAGACAATTTCTTGATATTCTTGAGCAATTCTGCCAACTCTAAGGCTTGCTCGACTCCATCATTGACTTCATTCAACATGATGTACTCAAAGGTCACCCGACGGTTCGTAGTCTCAATATAGTATTCAATCGCCGCAAACAATTTTTCAATTGGAAAGGCCCGGTTGATCTTCATGATGCTAGAGCGCAAGTCATTGTTTGGAGCATGAAGGGACACTGCCAAATTGACCTGCACACCTTCATTTGCAAAGTCACGAATTTTATGAGCCAAACCAGAAGTTGACACGGTAATATGACGAGCACCAATCGCTAATCCCTTGTCATCGTTGACCGTCCGGATAAATTTCAAGACATTGTTATAGTTGTCAAATGGTTCTCCGATCCCCATGACAACGATATGGCTGACCCGTTCATCTTGGCCACGTTCGTCAAAGTATTTTTGAACCAACATGATTTGAGACACGATTTCCCCATTGTTCAAATCGCGTTGTTTTTTGATCAAACCAGAAGCACAGAAGGTACAACCGATATTGCATCCTACTTGAGTCGTTACACAGACAGATAAACCATAGTGCTGACGCATCAAGACGGTTTCAATCAACATGCCATCTGGCAATTCAAAAAGATACTTAACCGTTCCGTCTGCTGACTCTTGCACGATTCGTTGCTTGAGTGGGTTGACGACGAATTGATCATTTAACTTTGCAATCAAGTCCTTAGAAAGGTTGGTCATTTCTTCGAAGGACTGGACGCGTTTGCGATAGAGCCATTCCCAGATTTGTGCTGCACGGAATTTCTTTTCGCCGTTCTCTTCCGCCCAATCAATCATATCTTGGCGTGTTAAACTATAAATGGATGGTTTCATTCTTTCTTACTCCTCTTTTTGTCGAATCACAAAATGACGTTTGTTGTCTGTCTTCGTTGTCTTTTTAGTCTCAGCAGACGGTCTTGTTTTTTTCGAGTTTTTGGCTGGTTGTCCCTTGTCGCGTTCTCGTTTTTGGAAACGATCTTTTTGTTTGCGATTGCGCGAACGCTTCTTAGGCTCTCTTTCTTCTGATTGAGCTTTTTTGACCGGTGATTTCTTATCAAAGGAAGCACGATGAGGTTCCTTATTTTCAAGGACAAAATAAGCACAACCATAGCTACAATATTCTAACAAATAATCGTCTAAGCGACTTAGTTTATCCATCGTTGCAACATCGCGCTCTTCCTTATAAAAGCCACGCAAGCGCAACTGCTCATTGCTCCAATCACCAACAATGTAATCAAACTTAGTTAAAATCTCAGAAAATCGCTGACCAAAAACGGTCGCATCAAATGCTTCCTTCTCATTTTTCAACAGCTCAAAGGAGAGGTTTTCTGAATGGATTTGGTCTCCTACCTGATGAAAGACAGGTCCAGGAAATTTATTGTAATTATATAATTCAGGGTCAATCTCTTTTCGCATAGTGTTCCTTCATCAAAATCTATTTACTGTAACACTTTATTTTATCATAAATTTGATGACTTGCGTCAGATTTGACTAGAAAAGAGTCGAAATTCCTTTGAGAGCAAAAAGAGAGAGGGACAGAAGTCCTAGCCTCTCAATTGTTTTTGGATTGTCGAGTAAGACGCAGTGGTTGAGTGGGCTCTACTACGCTGATTTCATCAGCTTTTACAGCCCTACTCAACTGTGCGGAGGCGGGACGACGAAATCGAATTCTAACGAATTACCGATTTCTGTCCCACTCTCTATGAATATTCATTGCCGGATGAAAGGGGCAAATAAAGAGTGATTTTCGTATAGCTATTGGCCTTAGAATCAATCTCCATATGATAGGCTTCGCCAAATTGAAGATGCAATCGTTGGTCCACATTTTTCAAGCCAACACCTCCTAAACGAAGAAGGGTTTGGTCTGTTGATTCTGATCGGTCAAAGCCTCGTCCATTGTCAAAAATCGATACGCAGGCGTAGTCCCCACTGACTTCAGTTGTCACTCGAATGAGACCTGGCCGATCGATCTCTTTAATGCCATGGTAAATCGCATTTTCCACTAAGGGTTGAAGTACCAATTTAGGAAGCTGATAATCGCCCAACCGTTCATCTTCTAGAATTTCATAGTTGAGCTTTTCACCATAACGTTGCTTCTGAATGAAAAGGTATTGGCGGACATGGTCGATTTCATCTCTCAGTAGGATTTGTTCCTGGCCTTGGTTGAGAGCCAGTCGAAAATATTGAGCCAGAGACTTGGTGATGTCGACCACGCGCCGACTATCATTAAACTCCGCCATCCAGACAATCGTATCCAAGGTATTGTAGAGGAAATGCGGATTTATCTGAGCAGAAAGTGCCCGCAACTCGTACCGCCGTGCGTTCTGTTCCTCTTCCTTGACCTGTTGCATGAGGTTATCGATTTGGTCCAACATGGCATTAAACGCTTGAGCGAGGGCCACCAATTCTGGAGATCCTTTGGCTGCAGCCCTCACGTGAGCATCTCCTGCTCCAATCCTCAAAATGATAGTCTGAAGGTCTTGTAAGGGTTTGATCCACAAACGCAGAACAAAGCCGATCCCTATCAAACACATGATCAAAGCTAGTAATCCTAGACCAATGAAAGAGTACAGGAGTTGCGACTGCAGCATCTGAAGTCCTTCAAGTGAAGCCACTCCAATCAAGGTCCAATCGCTATCTGGAATCGGAACCTGATAGATAAAATTCTGTCCTCCTTTTGTATAGCCATCTGTCACAGCAATATAGGGCTGCATGGCTTGCATTTCTTGGCTGGAGGAATAGACCGCTTTTTTAGGATGATAGACAAACTCATGCTTTTGATTAATGATAAAACTAAAGCCTTGCTTCCCTAGTTGCAGGTGATCCAAGTAAGCCTGAAGGCTATCGTAGCCAATATCCAAGCGTACTACTCCGAGATTTTGACCAGCCTGATCGACCACTTCTTGGGTAATAGAAACCACCCATTTTTCTTTTTCCGAGGTCAAGGATTCCTTTCGAGCTGGCGTCAAAACTGGCATGGCTCTTTCCTTAATCGCCTCTTGATACCAACTTTCATTCATCATATCTGAGGAAGTCTGCATGCTGATTTTGGAATCTGTCGCTACCAGACGTCCATCCTTGGTCACCAAGACCGCAGAGACCAGGTCCGGATCCGTTTCAATCATCGTTCGCATCAAGTGCTGAACTGTTTCTTGATTCGCACTCTTGTCTTGGGCAAATTGGCGAACAGCCTGTTCCTTGCTAAGTACCGTTGTGGTCTGCTTTAATTTTTTTAGATAGGAGGTGATAAACTGACTGCTTTGATCGATACTATTTCTTGTCGTCCGCTCCGTTTGCTGGCGGATCGTCCCTGAACTCGTTTGATAATAGAGGCCACCAATAAGACCAAAAAGTAGGAGAATGAAGAGAAAAAAGTAGAGGACCAGCTGAATCAGCAAGGGATATCGTTTCATTCATGCTCTCCTTTTTTGTACTGCCTTGGTGTCACCCCAACAACCTGCTTAAAGCGTTGAGAAAAATAGTTCATATCTTCAAAACCAACCTGATCGGCGATCTCATAAATTTTTAAATCTGTCGTGAGAAGCAAGAGTTGAGCCTTCTTCATTCGCTCTTGAATGAGGTAGTCTTGGAAGGGGAGTCCCAATTTTTTCTTGATCAATACACTTAGATAAGAGGGACTGAAACCAAGTTGATAGGCCAGATCCTTTAGAGTTAACTGAGAGTCTGCTAAACGAGCATGAATGGCTTCTTCCAAGTCTGTCGAATAACCCTGACTGACCAAATCTTCGACTTGCGCTTTCTTACGCTCTTGATCAAGTTTTCCTTTCACCTTTGCTAACATCTCTTCAATATCATCTTTTGAAAAAGGCTTCAGCAAATAATCATCTGCACCTAACTTGATGGCTTTCCTTGCAAACTCAAAGTCATCATAACCTGTCAAAAAAATGATATGGCAAGACGGAGATTGTTCTTTGACGAGATGAGCCAGATCCAAGCCATTCATTTGTGGCATATTGATATCGGTTAGAAGGATATCGGCTGGTTGCTCTTGAAACTTCTCCCAAGCCTCACGCCCATTTTTAGCCTGGTTGATGACGGTCATTCCAAACTGTTCATAATCCACTAAGGAAGTCAGACCCTGCCGAATAAGCTCTTCATCTTCCACAATCATGATCGCATACATGTCTTTCACCCACTTGTTTTTTGCTATACTTATTATAGCAAATTATGGGCTGAATTGTCTCAGACATAGTCCAATAAATAACCGTAGCCCTTTTCTTTCATTTCTGCTTTGGGGATGAAGGTAATAGACAAACTATTGATGCAATAGCGAAGACCGCCTTTTTCCTTGGGACCATCGGTAAAAACATGGCCCAGATGAGAATTTCCTACACGGCTCCGAACTTCTGTCCGGGTCATATTGAAACTCTTATCCTCCTTATAGATGGCCACATCAGGACTAATAGGCCGACTGAAACTTGGCCAACCACAACCCGAATCAAATTTATCCTTAGAAGAAAAGAGGGGCTCACCGGTCACGATATCTACATAAATACCGGCATCAAACTGATCCCAGTAACGATTGGAGAAGGCCCGTTCGGTATCATTTTTTTGTGTCACCGCATACTCTTCAGGAGATAACTTCTTTTTGATCTCCTCATCGCTTGGCTTAGAGTAGCGACTAGCCTCAATAACAGGATAAGAAGCCTGATTGACATCGATATGGCAGTACCCATTCGGATGTTTCTTTAGATAATCCTGGTGGTAGTCCTCAGCCTTGATGAAATTGGTCAGTGGCTCTTTTTCCACTGCTAACGGTTTGTCGTATTTTTTTGCTTCTTCTTCAAAGACTTGGTTAATGGTTGGAAGGTCTTCTTGGGAGACATAATAGACACCTGTTCGGTATTGAGTCCCTTGATCATTTCCTTGTCGATTCTTCGACGTTGGGTCGATAATCCGGAAATAATGCAGGAGCAATTCTTTCAGAGATACCTTCTTGACATTGTAGGTGATGTGAACTGTTTCAGCATGGCCTGTTTGAGGGACCAATTCATACTTGGTCGTTTCTCCCTTTCCGTTGGCGTAACCTGATACAGCATCGATCACACCTGGAACACGGGAGAAATATTCCTCTACGCCCCAGAAGCAACCACCAGCCAAATAAATTTCACGCTGATCCTTTGGATCAACCGTTTCCTTTGTTTCCTTTTTGGCTACTGGAGTCTGACTCATCGATGCTTTTTTGATACTCTCCGTACTTGTTTCTGATCGATCCATTCCGTTTGCTCCCTTACTAAAGAAAAAGAAACCAATCGATAGTAAGCCAACGAGAAGGATAGCAAACACTTTCCACTTTGTTTCCATTGTCTATCTCCTTACTGCATGTTCTCTAGGGTCTTGAGGATATCCTCTTTATTCATAAAGCCAATCTGGCTCTTTGATAACGTCCCATCACTATTGATAAAGAGAGCCGATGGATAAGAACGAATCCCATACTCTTTGAGTAGCTCCCCTTTACTATCTAGCAAGACTGGGAAATCCTTGTAGTCCAAAGACTGGTACCAATTTTTGAAATCTGCTGCTGATTTTTCGCCATTAAAGGTTGGTGCTACAACAGATAAAACCACATAATCCTTACCTGCCTCTTCCTTTGCCAACTCATTGGTATCCTCTAATGTCGACAGGCAAATAGAGCACCAGGAAGCCCAAAATTTGAGGTAAACTTTCTTTCCCTTGTAATCGGATAAGCGGTAGGTCTTGCCATCCACTCCTTGCAGGTTAAAATCCTTCACTTTCTTGCCAGATGTTTGCCTATCCCCAGCTTTGGCTGTTTGTTGGCCCATATCCTTATTGGAAGTAGCCATTCCTTGACTCGAACAAGCCCCCAAAAGTCCAGCGCATACAAATCCTGTAGCTAGTAAAGCTAATTTTTTCATCATTATCACCTCTTTAAACAAGGAGAAAGTCATCCTCAGATGACCTCTCCCTTCTTTCATTCCTTGTCTGATTTCATATCAGATGATTCACTCTTTTCATTTTTCATTTCTGAATCGCTAGATTTCATCTCATCTTTTTTCATATCGTCCTTCATTTCCGAACTGCTGTCAGACATCATAGATGAATCTTTCATGTCTTCTTTTTTCATTTTATCATCGGACATGGATGAATCCTTCATATCGTCCTTCTTCATATCGTCCTTCTTCATATCGTCCTTCTTCATATCGTCCTTCTTCATCATACTACTATCGTCCGTTTTTTTCATGTCTGAATCTGATTTCTGTCCAGAACAAGCTGCTAAAGTGACGATGCTAAGTGTAGCAATAGAAAGTGCAAGAATTTTTTTCATGATTTTTCTCCTTTAATCATTCAAGATTAGTGAAACAGGGATGCGAGGCTATTAAGATTTCCAAGCATCAGCAAGATACCCATCAAGATGATGAGGGCACCACCAATTTTTTTCAAGGTTCCCATGTGGGGCTTGAGTTTAGCAAAATGTTGTAGAACCCAGCTAGAAGCTAGAGCCAAGACTAAGAAGGGGAGCGCCAAGCCTAATGTATAGACCAGCATCAGGAGAGCGCCTTGCAAAGCACCATTTCCTCCAGAAGCGGCAATGGCTAGAACCGAACTCAAAACTGGTCCGACACAAGGGGTCCAACCAAAACTAAAGGTGACCCCTATCAGAAAAGCATTGAAGAATTCATTGCGCTCCCGATTCTTTTTGAGTTGGATGGTCTTTTGTTTTTGGAGTTGTCTCAGATTGATCACTTCCATTTGGTGAATCCCTAATAGGATCACAATCCCTCCTAGCAGATAGCGAAACCATGGAGCATAAAGCACCTGCCCAAGGGCCCCTGCACCGTATCCTAGAATCAGGAAAACAGTTGATAGACCTGCGATAAAACAAAGAGTCTTCACCAAGCCATACCAAGAAATTTCTCTTCCAAAAATTCGAACAGTTTTCACACGTTCAGAATCCAATAGAATCCCTACATAGACTGGCATCAGTGGCAAAATACATGGGGAGAAAAAGGATAGAACTCCCGCTAAGAATACTGAAATGGAAAACAAACTGGTTTGAATCATTTCACTACCTCCCTTTCTTTCTGATACCAGTATAAAGAAAAAATCCCTCTAAAAATAGAGAGATTGATAAGCAAAAACTTGAATTTGATTAGAAGGTGATTCTTCCTATCTGCCAACTCTACCTCGTACTTTCAAGTACGAGACTGATCTAGCAAGATACTTCTACTTCTTTTTCAAATAATCAATGGCATCTTGAAGGGTTTTGACGGGTACAATTTTCATCTTCGAATGAATTTGTTTTGCTGCTTCTTTAGCTGTTTCATAGTTCGATTTGGCCTTGGGATTGGCTTTCTTTTCTTCTTTGGAAACAGGGTTATTAGGGGCAAAGAAAATTTCTGCTCCTTCTTTATCGGCTGCGACGACTTTCTTGTCAATCCCACCGATATCACCAACCGTTCCATCTTGGTTAATGGTTCCTGTCCCTGCAATATGGCGTCCCTGACGAAGATCTGGATCAGCCACTTGGGTGTAGATGGCTAGGCTAAACATCATGCCGGCACTTGGTCCACCAATCCCTTGAGTCGCAAACTGGACAGGAACATCGCCTTTGGCTTCAGTCCGGTCGATCAGGCTAATCCCGATCCCGTTTTTCCCGTTGGATAATTTGATGATCTTTCCGTCTGCGGTCTTGGTTTGTCCATCCTCAATATAGGTCACCGAAACGGGGTCGCCAATTTTTTGAGAACCAACATAATCAATCAATTCTTTGGAACTCTTAAAGGTCTTGCCATTCACACCGGTTACGGTATCTGCAATGTTCAAGATTCCCTTAAAGGTCGAATCATCTGCTACCTGCATGACATAAACACCAAGAAAGTCCATCTGGGTTTCTTTTCCAGCTGTCTTTAACCCTTGGTAGATAGCCATATTTTGCGAGGTTTCCATATAGAATTGGTTAATCCGCGTAAATTCTTGGCTCGAACTACCACCTGTCATATCCTTGGCAGAGTAGATATCTGTAAAAGGTGTCGCCCAAGCATAGATCAAATCAGCCGGGGTTGCTTCTTTCACTGCCACGGTTACAAAGTCATAAGATCCTGACTTGGTATCCATTTTTCCATCCACTGTCATGACCGATCGAATGTCTTCGGCCGTTCCTGGCATTTCAATATAATAGGGAAGGCGAATCACAAAAGCAGCTAGCAAGAGGAGCAAGAAAAGAACGCCTGCAATCGGCCATCGGTATTCTTTCAATCGTCCTTTTTTCTTTTTAGTGGGCAAGCTTGGTTTATTCGCTTGTGTCATCTTTGATTTCCTCCATTACACTCTTTGGTACATAAGGTGAGATATCTTGCTGAAAAGCCAGCAACTCTCGAATACGCGTTGAACTAATGGCCTGGTAAGGAGGCTGGGCATAGAGATAAACCGTCTCCAATTCAGGCGCCAACTGGTGGTTAAAATAATCCATATTGGCTTCGTATACTAGATCCTGTGCATTGCGCAAGCCCCGGATCAAGGTGATGACCCCAAGATTGCGCGCCACTGTCACAGCCAACTCTTGAGTCGACGTCACAATTTCAACATTTTCCAAATGAGCCAAGGCCCCTTTCACCATGCGCACGCGCTGCTCAATAGAAAAGAGTCCGACTTTTTCCGGATTATAAAAAATTCCGACATAGACACGGTCAAACAAGCGACTAGCTCGCTCGATCAATTGCACATGCCCAATGGTAATCGGATCAAACGATCCTGTAAACAATCCATTTCTATCTGACATATACTGTTACCTTACTAATTCCATAGATTTTTTCTTTCCAGATTCCCACTTGTCCGATTTCCTCAGGAAGTTCTACGTGTTTATCAGTTTCGCACACAATCATGATCTCCTCTGACAAGAGTTGGCGCTCGCACAAGGTTTCGATATCGCGAACAATCTCTTCCTTGGCATAAGGAGGATCCAAGAAAACTAGGTCAAAGGTGCCCGTTAGAAGTCCCAAGGCCTGCTTGGCCTCCATTTTTAGCAGTTGAAACCGTTCCTTTTCCTTGGTCATGGCAATATTGGCTACTACAATCTCCTGCGCTCTGCAATCTCTTTCTACTAGAACAGCCTCTGACATGCCTCGAGAAACGGCTTCGATAGAGAGCCCACCGCTTCCTGCATAGAGATCCAGCACTCTTCCACCATCAAAGTAAGGACCAATCATATTGAACATAGCCCCTCTGACCTTATCAGAAGTCGGCCTGGTTGTTTTTCCTTCAAGTGTTTTGAGGGGACGTCCCCCATAGGTTCCAGATACTATTTTCATAGGGACCATTATACCAAAAAAAATCAGAAAATTGCGATTTGATATGGTCAAGCAACAA
>NZ_JAPVYQ010000017.1:0-55554 GCF_041431935.1 Streptococcus sp. 27098_8_99
AATTTAGAGGCTAGGACTTTTGTCCCAGCCTCTTTTTATTCTGCTTTATTAATGTCTTCTTTGACCTCATCAACATTGAATTTAGCAAAGAGGTACTGACGGTCTTGAACTGGGAAACGTTGATCCAGCTGATCGATGGCCCCCACCTCTACAATCCCTTCTGTGATGACAAAATCCATGACATGGCCACCAAAGGTGTGGTCATCTGAGATAAAGTGCAAATGATAACCAGCCACACTCACGCCATGGAAAATTTCTGGTGTCCAAAAACCGACGATGGTTCCAGTGACATTTTCCCGTGTATACTCTGGCTGATGGGTTGCAACCTCTGCAAACTTCATCTCTGGCGTTGATTTTGGAATCATACGGACATGCATCTTGGCAAAGTCACCACGAATCTTAATGGAGCGGAAAAGATTTTCCCCATCATAATAAGACTCAATACGGGCTTCCAATTCCTCGTCCGTCATTTCAAAGCGTTGGCGGAAAATCACTTCTGCTTGGTGAGGGACGACTGCTGCATAAGGAACCTTAGCATCCGGAGAAACTTCGACTATTTCAGGATGGTCTCCTGATCCCTTGGCCTGATATGCCTTACCATCTAATACGATCAACTCTCCATCAATAGAATCAAGCGTCCCAACTCCTAGATCTCCGTGTTCCAAGAGTTCTCCAATCGTAAATGAACCCCCGTACAGACCCGCCATTAGGGCACCTAAGGTATTGTATTGAAAAAGTTTCACTGGTTCCATGTTTTTCTCTCCTCATTCTATCTTCTACCAGTATACCACAAACTATTCCGAATCTTCACGATATGGTTTTGATTAGAGGCTATCATAGAGGGTTTGCATCTGCACATCGTCTGGTACGATCGCCAAATACTGGTTAGCCACTTCACGCGCCTTCGTCACATCCCCAGCCTCACGCAACAAATAAACATAGGCTTCGAGGAATTCTGGGTTGTCCTTTAAGTCTTCATAGAGCTCTTGGTAGGCTGAGACGGCCTCTTCTGTTTTCTCCAAGGCAGACAAGGCACGGGCAATGTTCCATCGAGTGACAACTGTTTCGACTTCTTCATTTTGCCAAGCCAAGACTTGGTCAAAGCGTTCCTGTTCTAAATAAAGGGTGGTCAGGCGAAGAGCAATCTCTTCGAGATCATCTGCCACTTCTTTAGCCTCTAATAGATAAGCTTCTGCCTGTTCAGGCTGGTGAAGTTCATAAGAAAGCTGAGAAGCAAGAAGCTTCAATTGGGCATCAAAGGGATTCTTCTGGATCCCTTGTTTAGCAATCTCAAGCGCTTTTTCACGGTCATTTTCAGCCTGTAAAGCTAAAGAATAACCATACTCATAGCCCTCAAAATCAGGCGACAAGGTATCAATTTGTTTGTAGTAGATCAGGGCTTTTTGGAATTCTTCTTGGTCAGACAATAAGGTCGCTAATTCGTAAGCAATCTGGTCATCAAACTCAATCTCCAGAGCTTTCTCTAAGAAGGGAACAGCTGCTTCAAACTTACCAAGATTGGCATAGGCAAAACCAATCCGTTGATAGGTGGAAATTCCTGTTGCTTCCAAAATCTCCCGATTGTCTAACTGGGCATACTCTTGGATAGCCTCTTGGTAGCGTTCCAATTCCAGATCAATTTCAGCTAGCCCTAATTGAATGATGGGATCATCAGACAAATGAGCAGCTTCAACTAATTTTTCACGCGCCACATCTGCTAAGCCTTCCATCTGATAGAGATCCGCCTTAACCAAGAGACTCGCCACATACCAGTTTGATTCAGGTCCAATTTCTTCTAAATAAGCAAAGGCCTCTTCTGTTTGGCCTTCCTCTGCAAGGATGGTTGCCAAACTCAGATACACTTCTGGGTAGGTTTCTGCAATCTGTTCATAGATTTCTTTTGCCTGAGGATAAAAACCGATACTTTCAAGATATTGACCTAAATCCAATAATTGTGATTCACTATCTTCTAACAAGGCCTGTTGAAATTGAACTTCTGCCTCTTCTAGCTCTTGCCGATCGAGAGCTTCTACCATTTGCTGACTATGACTCACTGTGTGTTTCCTCTTCTATTTCATTGTGTTCTTCATACAAGCCACTGACGACCTTATACCATTCAAAGATAGCTCCGATCACCACCTTAGCAGATGCATAGACTGGAATTCCAAGGAAAACTCCCCAGATTCCAAACATAGATCCTGATGTCAAGAGCACAAATAAAATGGTAATCGGATGGATATTTAACTGGCTTCCCAAAACCAAAGGTGATACAAAACGTCCTTCGATGGTTTGCTCCACTGCAAATACAATCAAGACCTTGATAAACATCTCTGGTCCTGCTACCAAGCCCAATACCAAAGCAGGTAACATGGCTAAGAAACTACCCAAGTAAGGGATCAAATTCAAGATCCCTGCAGAGATCCCTAGTGTCACCGCATAGCGCAAGCCAATGATCTTAAAGAAGATGATGAACATAATGGCGACGACAATGGCTACCGTAATTTGCCCTCGAACGTAGTTGGAGAGTTGGGTATTGACATCTGAGAGAACTTGTTCAGCCGATTTACGAATCTTAGTCGGTAAGAAGCGAACAATGTGGCCCTTTAAATTTTTTCCATCTCGAAGAAGATAAAAGACAATAAAAGGCATGATGATCAAGGCAACAATAACTTGCGAAGCCACTCCAATCAAGTTGCTGACCCAATTGACAGCCCGCCCAGAGATCGAACTCGCCCAAGAAGTAATGTTTGCAGACAATTCCTTGGTGATCTCATCTAATTGGGGTTTGATATCAGAGGAGACGCGATTATCTAGAAAATCATCGATGGTTGCATTGGCCTTTTCCAAATAAGTTGGCAGGTTATGAAAGAAACTCACCACTTGTCGTTGGACGGATGGAATCACTACAGCTAGACCCCAAATTAAAAGCACTGCAATCAAGAAAAAGACTAAGGAAATCGCAAAAATCCGCTTGAGTCCTTTTCTTTCAAGAAAGTCAACAATGGGGTTAAGCAGGTAATAGAGCAAACCAGAGATAATAACAGGCAGCATGACGGCTCCTGCAAACTCAAAAATAGGAATAAAAATAAAGGTGATTTTACTCAAAACCAAAAGGTTCAAGCCCAACAGCAAGGTAACTAAAAATACGGTAATGGCCTTGTTGTCTAAAAACCATCTAAAAAACCAGGACAAACTAAACTGTTTTTCTTTATTATCCACAGAGAACTCCTTTTCATTTCAATCTGTTTCTATTTTAGCATTTTTTGAGCTTGAAGTTACGAAAAAACTAGCAAAATAAGAAAGAAAGGCCCTCCCCTTTTCAACTAGCAATTGCCTTCCAATAGGACCTTTGATATAATAAACCTAACAAATCATACGAGGTGACCTATGTCTCAAACCATTTATTTCGGTACCTATACCAAAAAAGAATCCAAAGGAATATACAAGGCACAATTTGACCCTGAAACAGGGACATTGAACCATCTGGAACTAGTGGCAGCTGAGCCCAATCCAACCTATATCGCTTTTTCTGAAAAAGGCAACCTCTACAGTGTCGGAGCTGAAGAGGGAAAAGGAGGAATCGCAAGTTTTACAGCTGATTTTCAGCCGCTCAATCACGTCGTTGAAGAGGGAGCACCACTCTGCTATGTCTCTGTCGATGACAAGCGTCAACTGGTCTATGGAGCCAACTATCACAAAGGCCAAGTTCTCGTATATAAGCTAGAGGCAGATGGACGTTTGTCCTTTGTCGATCAAGACACCCACCAAGGAAGTGGTCCTCATGCCAATCAAGCAAGTCCACATACCCACTATGCAGACCTTACACCAGATCAGTACCTGATCACGTGTGACCTAGGAACAGACAGTTTGCATGTCTATGATGTCAGTGAGCAAGGAAACCTAACCCTGATCAATCAGTACCAAACAGTTCCAGGGGCAGGACCTCGTCACCTGGTCTTTCATCCTCACTATAAGACTGCTTATCTCATCAATGAGTTAAATGCTACAATCGATGTACTCTTTTATGATGGTATGGGTGAATTCGAACACTTCCAAACTGTTTCCACACTTCCATCAGACTACGATGGTCAAAAATGGGCTTCTGCGATCAAGCTCTCAGCTGATGGAAAATTCCTCTATGCATCTAACCGTGCTCACAATTCCATCGCTGTCTTCAAAGTTGTGGCTGATGGTAGCCTAGAACTCATTGAAATTGTTCCAACTCAAGGGCTCAATCCACGTGATTTCACACTTAGTCCTGATCAAAACCACCTAATCGCAGCCCATCAAGATTCACCTAATGCCACCGTCTTCAAGCGGGATCCTGCTAGCGGAAAATTGACCCTTCTATCTGACGACTTCTATGTTCCAGAGGCCGTTTGTACGGTTTTTCATTAAGTCGTTTTAGTTGTCAAACCTCTAAAAAAATGATTAAATAGATGAGAAAAAGGCGCGAGCCTGACTTCACAACTTATATTTTAGGAGACCCTAACATGAATCCATTGGACTTATTTAACCAAGTTAAAGAGATGATCGAAAAGAAAGATTTCGACGCTGCAAAGAAATTTGTTGATGACAACAAAGATAACCTCGGTGACTACCTTGAACAAGCCAAAGGGCTTGTATCTGGAAATGAAATGGTCAGCGGTGCCTTGGACAAAATCAAAGGCTTGTTCTAATAAGACGATGAGAGTGGGACAGAAATCGGTCATTCGTTAGAATTCGATTTCGTCGTCCCACCTCCGCACAGTAGAGCCCACTCAACCACTGCGTCTTGCTCGACAATCCAAAAATAATTGAGAGGCCAGGACTTTTGTCCCAGCCTCATTTTTGTTTACCCCAATCGCAAAAAAAGATCCTTGAGAAAACTCAAGGATCTTTCTAGTCTAGTAAACTAGATTATTTTTTCAAGTTGTAGAATGATTTCAATCCACGGTATTCAGCTACTTCACCAAGTTGATCTTCGATGCGAAGCAATTGGTTGTATTTAGCGATACGGTCTGTACGTGAAAGTGAACCAGTCTTGATTTGTCCTGCGTTTGTTGCAACTGCGATATCAGCGATTGTTGAATCTTCAGTTTCACCTGAACGGTGTGATACAACGGCAGTGTAACCAGCTTCTTTCGCCATTTCGATAGCGTCGAATGTTTCAGTAAGAGTACCGATTTGGTTAACTTTGATAAGGATTGAGTTAGCAGCACCTTCTTCGATACCTTTTTCAAGGTAAGAAGTGTTTGTTACGAAGAAGTCGTCACCAACCAATTGAACTTTACCACCAAGACGTTCAGTAAGAGCTTTCCATCCGTCCCAGTCGTTTTCGTCCATACCATCTTCGATAGTGATGATTGGGTATTTGTTTACCAATTCTTCAAGGTAGTCGATTTGTTCAGCAGCAGTGCGGACAGCAGCTCCTTCACCTTCGAATTTAGTGTAATCGTAAACTTTACGTTCTTTATCGTAGAATTCTGATGATGCACAGTCAAATCCGATAAATACGTCTTTACCTGGAACATAACCAGCAGCTTCGATAGCAGCGATGATAGTTTCTACACCATCTTCAGTTCCGTCGAAACGAGGAGCGAATCCACCTTCGTCACCAACGGCAGTTTCAAGACCACGACCTTTAAGGATTTTCTTAAGTGCGTGGAAGATTTCAGCACCCCAACGAAGAGCTTCTTTGAATGTAGGTGCACCAGCAGGTACGATCATGAATTCTTGGAAAGCGATTGGAGCATCTGAGTGAGATCCACCATTGATGATGTTCATCATTGGAGTTGGAAGAACTTTAGTGTTGAATCCACCAAGGTAGCTGTAAAGTGGGATTTCAAGGTAGTCAGCAGCAGCACGAGCTACAGCGATAGACACACCAAGGATTGCGTTTGCTCCCAATTTACCTTTGTTAGGAGTACCGTCAAGAGCGATCATTGCACGGTCAATAGCTTGTTGGTCACGAACATCGTAGCCGATGATTGCTTCAGCAATGATGTTGTTTACATTGTCAACAGCTTTTTGAGTTCCAAGACCACCGTAACGAGATTTGTCACCGTCGCGAAGTTCTACAGCTTCGTGTTCACCAGTAGAAGCTCCTGATGGAACCATACCACGTCCGAAAGCACCTGATTCAGTATAAACTTCTACTTCAAGTGTTGGGTTACCGCGTGAGTCTAGGACTTCGCGAGCGTAAACATCAGTAATAATTGACATTTCTTACTCTCCTTATTGAGTTATATTTTTTACTCCTCTATCATATCGTAATTAGGCTATTTTTTCAAGAAAAAACAAGGAAATCTACGAAAATTGAGAAGTTTTTAACAAGAAAACGGTTCCACTTTCTTTTTTTCTTCTATTTCCCTCCTTATTTAATTTTTTCGCATTCTTCTATTCTTCTGCTACGCTTTATGCTATACTAAGCTTATGACAGATATTAATAAAACAATTTTAGAAAAAGCTGCTGGTCCTACTCGATTCAATCCGGATGAGCAGCGTCGATTTTTGGAGACTTATGAGGAGCGGGTGATTGCTTCATGCACCTTGGAGGAGGCAAGGGACAAGATGTACCTGGAGCAGTATTCGACAATCCTCACTGATATTTCAGATCGCTTTCATCCTGTTTTGGTCAAGATCTCCCCAGCTTTAGATGAAGGCAGTCAGCTACAATATTTGAAAAAAACCAAGGATCTTGGACTTGTGGCAAGTATCGTTTCGGATGACTGTCGCCATTCTCCATTTGGTCTCATCATCCATACTGACCACCCATCTGGAATTTCACCAACAGATATGAGTCTCCAGTATCCAAATTTATTTGAAAAGAAAGAAGAGACTGCCAGTCCAGAAAAGAAATCATTTTGGAAACGTCTCTTTAGCTAAAGAAAAACCAATGGAAGGGAACATCCCTTTTCCATTGGTTTTTTAGTTTGCTTTTATTTTTAAAAGGTTCCCAATATTTCGAGCACAGGAAATCAGATTCCTTTCAGCATGAGCGAGTGCATCTGCTACCTCACAAGGACCAGGTACGATAGAGAAGGCAGCATCAATGTGATGACTAGGAAAAACAGGCAAATCCTCCGCTAAGCTACCACAAATAGCAAGCACTGGGATCTTCTCTGGTGTTCGTTTGGCCACCCCGACAGGTGCTTTCCCAGAAAGGGATTGGAGATCCATCCTACCTTCCCCGACCACGACCAGATCAGCTTTTTGTACTTTGTGATCAAAGTCAATCAAATCGAGGCTTTTTTCAATTCCTGATGAAATCTGACCACCCGCAAAAGCGACCAAGCCAGCAGCCATGCCACCTCCAGCTCCGGCGCCAGGCATGGACAATATTCGTGCATCAGCTAGCTGGTAAAAATCCTGCATAGCCTGATCAACAGCTGGAAACAGAAGCGGATTCAATCCCTTTTGCCCACCAAAGATATAGGTCGCTCCTTGACTGCCACAGAGAGGATTGGTTACATCCGTTAAGACTTGGAGCTCGATGTCTTCTAAAGCTTTTGGAACCGCACTGGTATCTATTCTAGCCACACGACCGAGCGAAGCACCGACAGGACGAAGCAGATGGCCTTGTTCATCATAGAAGGCTACCCCAAGTCCAGCAGCCATCCCAATCCCACCATCATTCGTTGCAGAACCGCCAATTCCCACACAGATCGTTTTAACCCCTTGGTCAACCAATTGCAAAATGAGTTCACCAATTCCTCGTGTTTCCAGTTCAAGAGGATTTCGTTTTTCAGCTGGAATCGAACCTAAACCGACAAGAGAAGCCATCTCAAAAAAGGCCATCTCATCTTTTTGGTAGTAAGACATTGAAACAGGCTGTTCAAATGGTCCGGTTACTTGCGTTTGGTACTCCGTTACATCCAGAACTCCAGCTAGGGTTTCCATGGTGCCTTCGCCACCATCCCCTATAGGAAGGAGGTCAAAAGTTACATCTGGTAGAGCCTCTTGAAATCCTTTTTTCAAGGCCTCTGCTACTTGTTTGGCAGATAAGGATTCTTTAAATGAATCCGGTGCTAGTAGGATATGCATGCTGTTTCCTTTCTATGCTGGTCTAGAATTTCAAGAACAAGGCTTAAATCCCTCTTCTCGATACGATATGGGGCTCGCTCAGCGACGATTGGCTTAGCCATAAAGGCAATCCCGATACCGGCTGTTTCAATCATCGGAAGGTCATTGGCACCATCACCCACGGCAATCGTCTGACTTCGTGGGACATGATTTTCTTTCGCCCACGTCAGGAGAGACTCTTTTTTCCTTTCAGGTGTGATTATCCCACCGAGGACTTTCCCTGTCAAACGGCCATCAGAAGCCTCTAAACGATTTGCTAGGACTAGATCAATTCCTAAAGACCTCGCAATAGGGTCGATGACTTCATGAAATCCCCCGGAAACAAGACCAACCTTGTAACCTCTTTGATGTAGTTCCGTGATTAAGCTTTCAGCACCCGGCGTGACTTCCATCTGTTCCAAAATTTTCGGAAAGATAGAGGTCTCTAATCCCTTCAATAAAGCAACACGCGCCTCTAAAGATGCTGAAAAATCCAGCTCCCCTTTCATCGCTTGTGCTGTAATCTCTGCCACTTTTTCTCCCACGCCAGCTTCTTGAGCTAGTAGATCAATCCCTTCCTGTCTTATCAAGGTTCCATCCACATCCATAACGAGGAGACCTGTTACTTCTTTCATCGCTTTCCTTTCTTATTTCTCCCTTACTATACAAAAATAGGGTTTAAATTTCAAGTTTCAATGATGATTTGAAGATAAAAAAATGACCTCCTAAAAGGTCATTTTTCTATTATTAGAAGCGAATTTGCTCCCGGGTTTTTTCATAGGAAGTAACAAAGCGATCAGTTACACCAGCTTCTACCATTTCCAAAGCATCTGAGATAACTTTGAAGGAAGCCGCATAGTCATATTCTCTTTCGAAAATATAAAGGGACTCATCAAAGGCTGCCTGTACATGATCATCAAATGAACGGTAACGGTTCGAGTATTGCAACAATTGTTCTGTTAATGTCGCATTTTGAACAATTCGATACGCCGCTTCTTCCAATTCATTCATATCATTGGTCAAGATTTCCAACAAACGATTGGTTGATTCGATGTTGATTTTATCCCCTTCCAACTCATCCATCAAAGCTTCTGTATTGTTACTTGCAGTGAAGAAAATTTCTAAGAATTCTTGAGGAATTCCTGGCAAGTTTCGTTTGTCCATATAGCGTTTAATAGCATGCAAACGATTAGCATAGATGTTGACTTTTTGGCGAGCATTGGCATCGTCTTTTTCAATTTTTGAAAGGGAATCACTTAAGCCAATTTGCTCATCTTCGATTTCTTTCAAGCGAGCTTCAATAGCTTCTAACTCTTCTTCTACGATAGAATAGGCCTTTTGTGTTTCAGATGAATCTTTCAAGGCATCTTCTACCACATTTTCTTGTGAAGATAGCTCAGCTTCCAACTCTTTTAACTGTTGGCTGAAGCTTTCATTCAAGACGAATGTTTTACCGAGACGTTCCACTTCTGCCGCAAGCTTGCTATTGTTATCTTTAGCATGTTTCAAATAGCCAGGCAGTTGTTTCACTAACTTCTTCACAACTTTTTGTGATTCAATTTCACGAGTAAAGATGTGATACAACGCATCGATTTCTTCTTGAATTTGTTCATTTTCGTAAATGGCATTGTCCAATTCAAGGGCAGATACATTGGCCATATTGTTCTTCAAGGAAGCATGCAACTGTTGGAAACGAGATTCAATATCTGTTTCAGTGAAGTGGTATCCAGATTCCAAAAGCTTGCGGTAGCCACTTTCCAAATCCTCTAATTGATCAGGAAGTTTTGTTTGAAGAGCAGTGACAATTTCTGGCACTCGCTCAACAATTTGTTTTAAGGCTACAATATGATTTTCAGCTGTATCAAGGATTTCAGCCGCTTCAACAGGGTCACCTGAAGAATTCAAGGTTACAAATTGTGAAAACTCAGATTGAATATTTCCAATTTGTTTTTCAATTTCAGGAAGCGCACTGCCATAACGATCTGGGTCTGAAGTGACTTCTTTTTGAAGTTCCTCAAACATATCCAAGGCATGAACCACACGTCCGCTATTCTTTTGTTCCTGCTCTTCCAGATCAGAAAGGGCTTTCCGAATCGCCTTGATATCTTCGTCGATCAATTGGATCTGACTTTCGATATTGTCAATGGCTTGTTTGGCCTTCATGAAACGGAAAGAATTATTATAGCCTTCCGCTTCAAACAGATTGTTTTCAATATCAGCAAATGAATTTAAGGATAAATCTACCCATTTTTGATTCCATTCACGAAATGCAATTTGACTTTGACCAATCAAATGCATGTTTTTCACAGCCTCTACTTCATCGTTGACTGGAAGGTTGTATAACTTTTCTTTTCTTTCTTCCAGTGCAGCCAGTAAGGCTTCGTTCCGTTTTCTCAAAATCACTGCAACCACATATCCTACAATTAAGATGAGGGCTACAACAATGATGAGAATAATTAGTCCACTAGACATATAAAAACTCCTTCATCGTATTACTTGAACGTAATCCTAGTAATTATACCATAAAATATCCATTAATGGGAAGCGTTCGTTGAATTTTATACATCGAGTGTACTATATTCAGCGTTTTCTTCGATAAACTCACGACGGGGTTCTACTCGATCTCCCATCAACATATCAAAAATTTTATCTGCTTCAGCAGCATCATCTACAGATACACGCGCCATCAAACGATGTTCAGGGTTCATAGTTGTTTCCCACAGTTGGTGATCATCCATTTCTCCAAGACCTTTGTATCGTTGGATAGTTGGTTTTGAGCGACCTTCTGAATAGCGTTCCAAGGCTGCAGCTAATTCTGCTTCTTGGTTAGCACCTGGTTGGATATATTCTTTAATTTCACTACCCACTTTGACCCCATAGATCGGTGGTTGCGCGATATAAACATATCCCGCCTCCAAGACTGGTTTCATATAGCGATAGATCAAGGTCAATAGAAGAGTTCGGATATGAGCGCCATCGACATCAGCATCGGTCATGATCACTAATTTTTGATAACGCGCTTTTGTAACATCAAATTCTGCACCAAATCCAGTTCCCATTGCTGTAAATAGGCTACGAATTTCTTCATTGGCTAGAATTTTGTCCATACTTGCTTTTTCAACGTTTAAGATCTTACCACGAATTGGGAGAATCGCTTGAAATTCCCGATTCCGACCGGATTTTGCAGATCCTCCGGCTGAATCCCCTTCGACGATAAAGAGTTCTGTTTCTTGTGGATTATTTGAAGAACAATCTGCCAATTTACCAGGTAAGTTGGAAATCTCAAGCCCCGATTTCTTACGGGTCACCTCACGAGCTCGCTTAGCAGCCACCCGAGCTTTCGCCGCTAAAATCCCTTTTTCGACGATTTTCTTAGCAATTTGTGGATTTTCCAAAAGGAAATCAGAAAAGGCATCACTAAAGAGTCGATTGGTAATTTTAACAACTTCTGAATTTCCAAGTTTGGTCTTGGTTTGTCCTTCAAACTGTGGATTAGGATGTTTAACCGAGATAACTGCTGTTAAGCCTTCTCGAACATCCTCCCCAGTTAGATTGTCTTCGTTTTCTTTTAAGAGCTTATTTTTCTTAGCATAATCATTGATCACACGAGTGAGAGCTGTACGGAAGCCCTGTTCATGCGTCCCACCTTCATGGGTATGAATGTTATTAGCAAAACTCATGACCGTCTCATGGTAGCCTGTGGTATATTGCATAGCTACTTCAACTGTAATATCATCCATTTCACCATCTGTGTAGATTGGTTTTTCAAAGATGACATCCTTGTTTTCATTGATGTATTCGACGTAACTAGAGATCCCACCTTCGTAGTGGTAATGCTTTTCTTGCTCCAGGCCTTCTCGCTTATCCGTCAAAGAAATACGCAAGCCACGATTCAAAAAGGCTAGTTCTTGAATCCGTTTATTTAATTTTTCAAAATCATACTCGGTGGTTTCCGTGAAGATTTCTGGGTCTGGAATAAAGTGGACAGTTGTCCCTGTCCGATCAGTCTCCCCGATGACTTTCAAATCATCCACAACCTGTCCACGTCGATACTCTTGGTAATAGATACTGCCGTTTTTATAGACGCGAACATCGAGGGATGTGGAGAGGGCATTCACAACGGATGACCCTACCCCGTGAAGACCACCAGAAACCTTGTAGCCGCCTCCGCCAAATTTTCCTCCCGCGTGAAGCACGGTAAAGACAGTTTCAACGGCAGGTCGGCCTGTCTTTTCTTGGATATCCACTGGGATCCCACGACCATCATCGACAACCGTGATAGAATTATCTGCTTCAATGAAAACTTCAATATGGCTAGCAAAACCGGCTAAGGCTTCGTCAATCGAGTTATCTACGATTTCCCAGACCAGGTGATGAAGACCTTCTTTTGAGGTAGATCCAATATACATCCCCGGACGCATCCGAACGGCCTCTAGTCCTTCCAAGACCTGAATCTGACTGGCGTCATATTCTTGTGCTTGATTTTCTTGCTGTTTATCCTCTGTCATAATTTCCCTTTTCTATTCAAATATAAACTGGTGTAAGTGTGGCATGGAATCAAATAAATAGGTCGAAAGCCCTGCAGCCTCCCCAGCTTCTATATCGATCGGACGATCTCCGATGACCAAACCATCTTGAATGCCATATTTTTCCTTCAAATAAAGCATAGAGGCTGGATCTGGTTTTCGAGGAAATCCCTCGTCTGCTGTTACAATCTCCGTAAAGAAGGGGGCAATTCCTGTCTGTTCAATGAGGGTCAGAACTTGGCGATCCCGATGAGATACCAAAAAATGGCGTCCTCCATGTGCTTGTATCTCTGCTAGTAACTCTTTTACCCCCTCAAATAAGACCGGCTCTTGCAAGCCTAAGGCTTCTTTTTTCTTGTATTCCGTACGAAAATTGGAAATATGAGGTGCAAAAGTTTGAATTGCATCCTGTGTTGAGATTTTTAATGCTGCATAAACAGAATCATGATCGGCTTGGATGTGAAAGTCCTTCAATGTCGCTACAAAGGCATTTGTGGACGTTTCGTAATTATCCAATAGCGTCCCACCAAGATCCCATATAAAATCATGATAATTCATAGTCAATATTATACCACAAATGGACAAAAAAAATAAGCTAAAACCCTCATTTAGGGGGATTTTAGCCATTTTTTACGGTCATTTCATTTTAAATCAAAGAGAAGTCATTTTCCGTCATAGAATGTGATCTTTCACCAGAAAAAATGGTGTCCAAAAGAGCTCTTTTAAGCATCTCCAAAGACGTCTTGATAGAGCATTCCTTTACGAAGGTTTTGGGCATCTCCTCCAAATTGCTCTACCAAGGCATAGGCTAAGGCAAGAGCAGTTGAAGGACCACGACTGGTCAGGAGATTACCGTCTTTCACCACTGTTTCTTTCTGATAGTGTCCATCTTGAATCTCTTCTTCAAAACCATCGTAACAGGTATAGTGTTTATCTTTTAAGAGGCCGGCACGCGCCAAGACAATTGGTGCTGCACAAATCGCAGAAATGATTTTTCCTTTTCTACTTTCTTCTTGAAGAGCTGCAATCAATTCCGAATTATCCCGCAAATTCGCAGCTCCCGGCATCCCACCTGGTAAGAAGATTCCATCATAATCTGACAGGTCCCCATTCCAGAGGCGATCGACTTCCACTGTGATCTGGTGAGAACCTGTGACCGTTTCTTCCATGCCAATAAGGTCACAGTCGATCCCAGCCCGTCTCAAAACATCGACAATGGTCAAGGCTTCAATTTCTTCAAAACCGTTTGCTAAAATCGTTGCTACTTTTTTCATTTTCATTCCTTCTTTCTATCTATTGCGCCTTTTTAAGGACTACTTTTTTACGGATTGGAGGCCCTTCTTCTGGCTCTTTCTTTTTGCTGCTATGATTATATATTGAGAGGACCAGACCAATACCAATCAGATTACTAATAATAGACGATCCACCTTGTGAGATAAAGGGGAGGGGAATCCCCGTCAAAGGGAGAAGACCCGTTACTGCTCCGACATTTTCAAAAATATGAAAGACCAGCATCATGATAAATCCGATGGAAATATAGGTATAAAATTGGTTATTGGACTGGAGGGTAATTTTTAAAATGCGGTAAATCAGGGTCACATATAAAATCAACAGCACCAGAGCTCCAACAAAGCCAAAGTCTTCTGCGACGACCGTAAAAATCATATCGCTTTCCCGTACGGGAACCAATAAATTGGAGACATTAAAGCCTTGCCCAAAGAGACCACCACTAGCAATAGCTAGCTGTCCTTGTGCCTGCTGGTAGGTGGTGGTTTGTGCATAGTCAAAAGGATTTAACCAGGCTAAAATACGGTTCATCTGATAGGTTGGCATCCCTACTTGCTGGTGCAGAAAAGCTCGCCCCCCTTCTGAAAGAAAGAGGAAGAGAAAGCCTGCTAATCCACCTGCCAGAAGCAAGATGACCGGCAAAATAATTTTCCAGGAAACTCCTGAAACGAGCACTAAGCCCGCAAAAATGGCCAAGAATACTAAGGCCGTTCCCAAGTCCTGTTGGAGAGCCAATAAGGCAAAGACCGGAATCGTATAGATGGTCAACTCTAGAATCAAAAACCAATCTTGTCGTAATAATCGCTCACGCCCCTTATTTCTTTGCAAAAATCGGACAATAGAGCGTGACAGCATCAGGATGAAGGGGATCTTCATAAATTCTGAGGGCTGAAATAAGGTGATGTTCCCATAAGCCACCCAGTTTTTAGCTCCTGTTGAAGCCACCAAGTTGGGATTATAAAAAACAAGAGGAAGAACCATCAAGGCCAAGCCTAGTAGGTAAAGAAAGGGAGTGATTTTCCAAAGAAATTTCGTACTAAAAATCGTCACAATCAGGCAAATGATACATCCCACACCAATCCAGGCCAATTGCTGCCCCAAAAAAGGCCACACCATTTGGGGATAATCATGAGAAACTGCCACATAAACGGATAAGATCCCAATCATAAGTAGGGTGAAGACAATTCCAATGATCGAATAATCCAGGTGGATCGTCCAAAAATGATTTTTCTTCATTCACGTTCCTTTCTGTGAGAATCATCAAATTAATTAATAGAACAACATCTGTAGAATCAAGCTAGATCCTGCCACACAGAACCAAGCAATCAAACCTACCAGAAGGGGGGCTGCTCCAGCCGAACGGAACTGTTTCCAAGAAACCTTGCTTCCGATTCCAACCAAGGCCATGGCCATAAAGAGGTGAGAAAGGTCATTTAGGTATGGTAGGACCACTTTAGGTACCAGGCCAATAGAAGAAAGAATGGAAGCCACAATAAACCAGATAATAAACCAAGGAATAATTTTCTTTAACATTCCTTTGTTTCTTCCTTGTTGTTTACTCCGATACCATTTTAAACCGATCAAGCCCAAACAAACTGGTACAATCATCAGGGCGCGTGTTAACTTAACAATTGTAGCCATTTGCCCCGCTGCTTTACTGTAAGAAAATGCTGCTGCTACAAC
The DNA here is from genome assembly GCF_041431935.1 of Streptococcus sp. 27098_8_99. Lineage (NCBI taxonomy): Bacteria > Bacillati > Bacillota > Bacilli > Lactobacillales > Streptococcaceae > Streptococcus > Streptococcus sp. 27098_8_99. Next base: position 15,540 of record NZ_JAPVYQ010000017.1, read on the forward strand.
AGATGACGTATCGTTAATGGCTGTTCCTGATCAGAGGCCAAATTGAAAATTAGACATATGCCATAAATGGCCTAATACTGGAAAGATAAAGACAGCCAAAATGTTGAAGAAGAAGATAGTTGACATAGATAGGGCTATTTCCTCTTCGTCTGCTTCAATGATCGGCGCTGCTGCTGCAATAGCAGATCCACCACAAATAGCTGTACCAAACCCAATTAAGGTCCGTAGGTGAGATTTCAGGTGGAAGACTCTCCCAAAAATAATAGCTGCAAGAAAGGCAACGGTTATCGTTGGCAGACTAATCTTTAAAGAAGACAAACCTGTAGAGGCAACCGTCGCAATGGGCAAGCTAAATCCCATGAAGATAATCGAATACTGTAACAATTTCTTACCGGACCAGTTCAAGCCTGGTCGTGAATTCTCCGGCAAATCCACAAATTCATTAAGGACAATTCCTAAAATTAAGGCAAAAACACTGGAGCCAATAATGGGAAAGAAAGTTCCCAACAACATAGCACAAAGTGCCAGTACAAATGCAATTGCAAGTCCAAATCCTTTATTTTTCATTTTCTCAATTCCTTTCAAAAAAGTCAGCTGCTTGCTCAACAAGCCGCTCTCTCACTGTCGTGTGAAGGGGCAACACTTGTTGCAACCCGTCCAAAATTTGTTTTCCATATCGCTTGGTTACCACCCGCTGATCTAATAAAAGCACCAAAGATTCCTGATCTTGAAAACGGCTGGTTCTCCCAATAGCCTGTTTAAGTCTTAAAATCGCGACTGGAAGACTATAGTCATAAAAGGGATTTTTCCCCTGTTCTCTGAGTTTTGTATTCAGCTTTTGAACCATATAATCTTTAGGGTTGTCAAAAGGAAGGCGCGTGATGATTTGAATCACTTCTTTTTGTTGGGAAAAATCGACTCCCTCCCAAAAGCTTCCTGTACCCAATAAAATAGAGGTTTCTCCTCGGTCAAATCGTCGCTTAATATTAGCTGCATCGCCATTTCGATACTGGGCCAAATGAGGAAACTTCAAGGCGTTTGACGTCTCCAGTAACAATTCTTTTGAGGTAAACAAGAGAAAAATTGGTTTTCTTAGAGGAAAAAGTTTATCGATGAGCTGACAAATCTCTCCTGCATACTCCACGGAAGATAGAGAAACGACATCTGGAAAATCTATCGGCACCAGCAATTCCTGGTGTTGTTTGACTGTTATTGGCACCCGGTAGATCTGCTGCTCTTGATATCCTAAAAGAGCAGGTAAATGCACCTTTTTACTGATCGCGATCGTTGCTGATACAAAGAGCACGGGCACTTCTTCAGGGACAAACTCCTTAAAGGATAGCAAGTCCTCAACTCCACCATGGAGACGAAGAATCTGGTGGCTTTCAACCACTTCCTTGTCCATCCAAAAGGTCTGGTAGCGCTCATCAAACAATTCCCTTAGATTCTCTAAAGATTCGTTTTTTAATTCCGATACATCCTGTCGAATTTTTACCACTGTTTGATCTGATAAGATCGCTACTTTTCCTTGTACAACTTCCTTAGAGCAGGCATTTAATTCAAATTGAATACTTTCCAGCAAACGCCGTTGCAGAAGATCTTTTTCCTCTTCGATGGCGTGTTGCAAGCCTAGAAGAAGAGATTGCAAGGTTTCTTCTCTCTGTGAAAACTGCTCCAAAGCAAAGAAGAGTTTTTGCGCTTCATCCACTACCAGAACAGACTCTTGAAGTAGACTCTTATCATCCTCTAGACGGGTCAACAGATAGGCATGATTAGTCAGAATTACCCGGCTGGTTTTCACTTTTTCCTGGCCGAGACGCCAAAAATCTTCCTGATAAAAAAGCGAACGCTTTGACAATTGGCCATCGTGGCATATTTCAGATACAAAATGAAGATGACGATAGAGTTGACCAATTTCACTGAATTCTCCCGTTTCCGTCATGGTCAGCCAAACCAACAGTTGCATTTTAAAGCGTCGAACCATCCCATTATCTGACTCACTCTGTAAGGCCTCATAAAATTTATCGAGTTGGATGTAATCCTTGGGACTTTTCAGACTATGAAAGGGAATTTGGAAAAGATCTTGGATGGTCTTTCCTTCCTTCTTCATAATTTGATCCTGAAGAATTTTAGTCGGAACACTGACAAGAATGCGCTTAGAGGTTTTCGCCAAAAGCGTTAATAGATAAGCGTAGGTCTTCCCAATACCCGTTGGCGCTTCAATAAAACTCGGAAGTGGCTGTTGCAAACTATCCTCGATATAGGCAACAAATTCTCTCTGCTCCGGATAAGCCTCCATTCCCAACAGCTGCATATTGAGTTCAAACTGTTCAGACAAATGACGACTTTCTAAAAACTGCTGTGGCTTTCGCAGATAGAGACCATGAACTTCTACTAAATGAGCTGGTAAAAAAAGGCTACTGTCTTCAAGCGCATCTTCTATTAAGAGTCGTGATTCATAAATCAAACAATCTGCCATCGAAAGAAGTTTTTCGATCAATCCTCTTGGCAAGTTCGCAATTTTCTCTCTCAATTTCAACAGCAGCTGGGCTGTTGCCATAGCATCCGCTAGAGCGGAGTGAGCATGGTGCAACTCAATTTCCAGTTCAGCCGCAAGAGCTCCTAAATTGTAGCGTTCTAAAGTCGGATAGAAAATTTGAGACAATTCAACCGTATCAATCCGAGGAGTCGTTAGCTCAAATCCTTCCCAAAAGAGGGCTTCTGCTAATAAATTCGCATCAAATTTGACATTATGGGCCACAAAGACGGCATCTTCTATTAATTCAAAAATTTCTTTTGCCACTTGTGCAAACTCTGGTGCTTTTTTCAAGCGAGCATCTGTCAGGCCAGTCAATTGTTTGATATGCTCATCCAATCGTTCATGGGGATTCACATCCGTCTCATAGGATTGCCTAATCCTCCCATCTTCGATGATGACAATCCCAACCTGAATGATCTTAGCATTGCTTCCAGCACTGGTCGCTTCCAGATCCACAATGGCATATTTCCGTTTCTGTCTTGTCATAATACTTAAAATTATATCACGTTTGAGCAAGCTCTGCAGATTTTTTTCTCCTTTCATGCTGACTTCAATCCTGTTATTTTCTTCGCAATTTGATACACTATTCTAGAAAGGAGTCCTTATGAAAATCTATCGCACTGTTAATCCTGTAGCTTATGAAAACACCTACTACCTTGAAAATGACCACTCCCTCATTCTTGTCGATCCAGGTAGCGACTGGACGACCATTCAAAAACAAATTGATCGTATCGGTAAACCAATCGTAGCGATTCTTTTAACCCATACGCATTACGATCACATTATGAGTCTTGAAAAGGTTCGTCAGACGTATCATTTCCCACCTGTTTATGTCCATTCAGCAGAAGCCAGTTGGTTGTCTTCTCCTGTCGATAATTTATCTGGTTTGGATCGTCATGCAGATTTAGAAGATGTTGTATGCAAGGAGGCCGACTTCCTTTATGACATTCGCTCTGATTACCAAATAGCTGATTTCCACTTTTATGTTCTGGAGACACCAGGCCACTCTGCAGGAGGGGTTTCCATCGTCTTTCCTGAGGATCACTTGGTTCTATCTGGTGATGCCCTTTTTCGTGAAACCATTGGACGGACCGATCTTCCAACAGGGAACGCGGCACAGTTGCTTAGCAGTATCAGAGAAGAACTCTTTCCCCTTCCATCTTCCTACACCGTCTATCCCGGTCATGGCCCTGAAACTTCTATTGGTCACGAGAAGATGTTCAATCCTTTCTTTAGACAATCCTAAAGAGGACTATATCATCCTTCCTGTCCTCATAAAAGTAGACAAAAAAAGCAAGTGCGAACTTGCTTTTTTATTATATCTTAAGAAAACGTCTCATGGAGATTGAAGAACCAATCGCTCCAATCAAAATTCCTAATCCAAAGAGGCCACCGACCATGATCGGTACCAAGAGATGAGGACTATAGAGATACAAGTTTTGATCTGCCAAGTTATTGTTCATAGATGTATAGACAACATTATAAACATAGAAGACCAAAGCCGAAGGAACCAAGGCTCCCAAAAGACCGATCCAAGCACCTTCTAAAAGGAATGGTGCACGAATATAGCCATTTTTTGCTCCTACCAGTCGCATAATCTTAATCTCACGACTACGTGAAATGATGGTAATCCGAATGGTATTTGAAATCAAGAAGACTGCGATGAAGATCAATAAAGCTACACCAATCAAGCCCCAGTTTCGGATGAAGGTTCCAAGAGCAAACAAGCGTTGGGTATCGACCCCACCATCTTTAACCTCAGAAACTCCTTCAATTTTTTTAGCATCTGCTGAGACTTGCTTCACATATTTTGGAGCAGTTGTCTCTACATAATAAGCATCATAGAGAGGATTGGCATCTCCATCAAAAATCTTCCAGTTGTTCCCAGCCGTTTTGATCAGTTTATCATACTGTTCTTCCTTGCTAGAAAAATCAACCTTGTCGACATGCTTCATGGCTGTCAGAGCATCGTAAACCTTATGGTAGTTTTCATTGGTCACGGTTTGACCGTCTTTTTCAATCTGCTCGCTCTGATCTTGAATATCCTTGCGCATGTATACTACAACCCGCACACTGTTTTGAATATCATCTGAAAGCTTAATGGTATTGGCAATAACTGAGGCGAAAATAGCAACCAAGCTAAGGGTAATCATAACCGAGCTGACCGCTGCAATCGTCATCCAACCATTTCGTTTCAAGCTTTTAAGCGATTCGATTAAGTGTCGGAAAAATCTTCTAATCATCGTATCCGTACTCTCCTTCCGCTTCATCACGCACTACACGACCATTTTCAATCGCGATGACACGGTGACGTAAAGTATTTACAATCTGGCTATTGTGGGTCGCCATCAATACTGTGGTCCCTTGCAGATTAATCCGCTCCAAAAGATTCATGATTTCCCATGAATTATCTGGGTCCAAGTTCCCCGTTGGCTCATCCGCAATCAAGACTTTCGGATTGTTGACGATCGCACGAGCAATCGCAATCCGTTGTTGCTCTCCACCGGACAATTCATTCGGGAATGAGCGGACCTTGTGTTTCAATCCGACAAGATCCAAAACTTCCATCACACGCTTTTTAATATTGCGACGGCGCTCACCGATAACTTGCATTGCGTAGGCAATATTTTCATAAACGGTTTTCTTTGGAAGCAATTTATAATCTTGGAAGACCACTCCTACATTGCGTCGCAACATAGGAATATCGCGTTTTTTGATTTTATCCAAATCAAAATCAGCTACTTTCAAACTTCCTTTATCGTGTTTGACTTCACGGTATAAAAGTCGAATAAAGGTCGACTTCCCTGCACCAGAAGGTCCTACGATGTAGGCAAATTCTCCTGGTTCAATTTGGACAGAGACCCCGCGAAGGGCTGTAGTCCCGTTGTCATACTTTTTGACAACATCTTTCATTTCAATCATTGACATGTAATGAAATTCCTTTCATTCTTTTCTGGTTGATTCCCTCTAGGTTATTGGAGACGCCATTTAAGGTAGGCATCGATAAAGCCATCGATATCTCCATCCATCACCTTGTCCACCTGCGCTACTTCGTAGTTGGTCCGGTGATCCTTAACCATGGTGTAAGGGGTAAAAACATAGGAGCGGATTTGACTTCCCCAGGTGATTTCTTTTTTATCCCCTTTTAGGGAATCCACTTCTGCTGCTTTTTTCTCTTGCTCTAATTGGTAGAGTTTAGCTTGCAACATCTTCATCGCACGATCACGGTTCCCGTATTGGGTCCGATCCACGGTGGACGCCACTACAATCCCTGTCGGAATGTGGGTCAAGCGCACCCCTGTAGAAACCTTGTTGACGTTTTGTCCACCAGCTCCACCAGAGCGGAAGGTGTCCATCTTGATATCATCATCACGAACTTCGACTTCGATGGTATCGTCTAATTCGGGCATGACCTCAACAGATGTAAAGGAGGTATGACGACGTTTAGCGGAGTCAAATGGAGAGATCCGAACCAAACGGTGTACGCCCATTTCAGATTTAAGAAGACCGTACGCATGTGGCCCTTCAAAGGATAGAGTCACAGACTTGATTCCAGCCTCATCTCCAGCCTGATAGTCCAAGACTTCAACCTTGAAGCCATGAGCATTTCCAAAACGAGTATACATCCGAAGAAGCATGTCGCCCCAGTCCTGAGCTTCTGTTCCTCCTGAACCTGGGTGGATTTCTAAGATGGCATTATTATTGTCATAGGGTTCAGACAATAGCAAGGTCATCTCATAGCTGGTCATACGTTTATCCAGCTCCTCCAACTTCTCGATCAATTCTTCTTTGACCGAATCGTCTTCTGCCAAAAAGTCCAGTAAGATTTCTGACTCATCAAAGAGATCCACCATTTGATGGAAATTTTCATAGGTCTGCTTGAGTTCATTTAATTCTTGAGATGTCTTTTGCGCAGCAATGTTATCATCCCAAAAATCAGGTTCTGTCATTTTATTTTCTAAAATGGCAATTTCTTCTTCCAATGTCTCTAAGTCAAAGAGACCCCCTGAAAGAAGCTAATTTTTCACGATTTGCATCAATTTTTTGACGAATTTCTGAAATGTCCATAAGTACCTCTTTCTATGTATCTAGTCTATTATATCATAACCTTCACTATTTGCCCACCTTCCAATATTGGATCTACTGGTTGACCACTGCCAAGCCAGCTGATTTTCAGCATTTTTTCTATTCATTTGTAACCTAATTGTTAGAAAAAAAGATTCTCTTATGCTAGGCTGGTAGCATGACAACAGTAGCTTTTATGTCCGATTTACATATTGATTCAAACAACTTCGGCAAAGAAGAATTAGAGACCCTGATCACTCTTTTCAAGGACAAAAAAATTCAACATCTCCATATTGCAGGAGATATTGCCAACGGCTTTGAAAAGACCTCACAGGAATTTTTAGACCAACTTCAATGTCACCTTCCAGTGACCTTTAGCCTAGGAAATCATGATATGCTTGGCCTGTCAGAAGAAGCCATAAGACCTTTTGAATTTCAAAAGATTCCCTTCTCCAATCATACGCTTCTTGCCTTTTCGGGCTGGTATGACTACAGTTTTGTTCCTGCCATCTCTCCCCAAAAACATCTCCAAACCAAAAATCTATTTTGGTTTGACAGACGCCTCCAACGAATAGGATCTGATCCAGCCATTACCAAAAATCTTTTGCAAGAGCTGAAACAAGAGCTCATGCGTGTAAATCAACCTTTGATTATCGCCATGCACTTTGTTCCTCATAGTCAGTTTCTCCTACGCCATCCTTATTTTGAACGCTTTAATGCTTTTCTAGGGAGCCAAGCCTTTCATGATCTGTTTAGACAATATCCAGTCAGAGAGGTGATTTTTGGTCATAGCCACCACCGAATGCCAGCGACAACGATTGACACCATCACCTATCATGCCAGACCTTTAGGCTATGTCCGAGAATGGGAGCTTTGCAAACAATTTTTCGAAGCTTTTCCTGAATATGATTTTCCAAAACAATACGATCCCTACAAACGCTATCGCAGAATTAAAGACCTCCCCGAATTTAAAGCATACAAGAAAAAACAGCTCGCTCATGAATTTTCTCAAGCCATGACGATTCTTGAACTATAAAAAAAAATTGGTCCCTCTGGGACCAATTTTTTTACTCTTCTGTATCTAAGAGATTTTTTGCAACGATTGCTGCGAGAATTCCTCCGACAATTGGAGCCAAGATAAAGATCCAAATTTGTTTAAGAGCCGCACCACCAACAAAAAGGGCAGGCGCCAAGCTACGAGCTGGGTTAACGGAAAGTCCTGTAATGTTCAAACCAACAAGAATAATCAAAGTCAAGCTCAAACCGATCACAAGACCAGCGATCTTCCCATTACCTTTGGTAGCTGATGTCACAGTCATGATGACCAAAATAAAGATAAAGGAAGCAATTACTTCAAACAAGAATCCGCCAAATGGAGTCACACCCTTCGCTAGGGCATTTTCACCAAGACTAGCTGTTGACATACCTGAATTTGACAAGAGGAAGAGTACTGTTGCAGATGCGAGTACCGCACCCACTACTTGCGCTGCAATATAATTAACCAAGTCCTTTGAAGACAAGCGTTTGTTCACAAACATGGCAATCGAAACAGCCGGGTTCAAGTGGGCACCCGAAACAGTCCCAATTGAGTAAGCTGCTGCAACAATGGATAAACCGAATGCCAAGGCAATTCCTAAATGTCCCAGACCTTCTGTCCCATTTCCAAAAACAACTGCGCCAGTCCCGATAAAGACAAGCATAAATGTGCCAATTACTTCAGCAAAAAACTTTTTCATAACTAAGTTTCCTTTCTTCAAACTGTTGACTAGTTTATCAAAAATCCACACGTACCTCAAGAAATATGCCCAGTCTATTTTGCACGCAAAAAAAGCCATCCGAAGATGACTTTTTTTATGCTTAAATGGCGTTTTTATCTTTTCCAAGTGCACGTTGAACAGCTTTAACAATCTCAACGAGAACAACAATCAAGAGCGAACCAATCATAACAGCTAACCATTGTGTCAAACTCAAATGAGAGACATGGAAGAGTTTGTTAAATCCAGGGACAATGATGGTCGCCATCAAGAGAACAAAGGCAACTGGAATCGACCAGTTAAAGGTCTTGTTCTTGAAGAGTCCCACTTTAAAGATGGATTGGTAAACCGATTTAACGTTAAAGGCATGGAGCAATTGGATCAAACCAAGAGTTGCAAAGGCCATGGTCAAAGCGTCTGCATGGATTTCGGCACGAGTCGCATGTTCTGGAGAGAGTAAGGCCCAGCCATAAACACCAAGAACCAGCATGGTTTGGAAGACACCTTGATAAAGAATAGCTCCGAAGACCCCACCATCAAAGAAGTTCGATTTACGTCCACGAGGTTTGTGGGTCATGACACCTGGCTCAGCTGGTTCCACACCAAGAGCGATAGCTGGAAGAGTATCGGTAACCAGGTTAATCCAGAGAAGATGTACTGGTTGAAGAACATCCCATCCAAAGAGGGTTGCAAAGAAGATGGTGAAGACTTCAGCCATATTGGCAGACAAGAGGTATTGGATAGATTTTTGGATATTTGAGAAGACCTTACGTCCTTCTTCTACCGCTACGATAATGGTTGCAAAGTTATCATCTGCAAGGACCATGTCTGAAGCTCCCTTAGAAACTTCTGTACCTGTAATCCCCATACCGATACCGATGTCAGCTGTCTTAAGTGATGGTGCATCGTTGACCCCATCACCAGTCATGGCAACAACTTTTCCTTCATTTTGCCAAGCTTTCACGATCCGAACCTTGTGTTCAGGTGATACACGCGCATAGACAGAATATTGCTTGAAGACTTTTTGGAATTCTTCGTCAGAGAGTTCGTTCAACTCAGCCCCTGTGAAGACATGGTCTTCTGTATCATTTGGATCGATGATTCCAAGACGTTTAGCAATCGCCTCTGCTGTATCTTGGTGGTCACCCGTGATCATGATCGGACGGATACCTGCTTCCTTAGCGACACGAACAGCTTCTGAAGCTTCTGGACGCTCAGGGTCAATCATTCCGACCAAACCAGAGAAGATCAGGTCAGACTCAACAATTTCAGATTCCAAGGTCGGAATTTCATTGCTTGTCTTATAAGCCATCATCAAGACACGAAGGGCTTGTTTAGCCAAGTCTTTGTTGGTAGCAAGGATAGCTTTCTTATCTTCATCCGTGATAGGACGAACTTCCCCATTGACTTCAATACGCGTCACACGTTTGAGCAATTGGTCAGGAGCCCCCTTGACAGCGATAAAGTATGAACCGTCTACTTCCTTATGGATAGTAGACATAAGCTTACGGTCTGAGTCAAATGGCAATTCTGCCACACGTGGCTCATCCTTCAAGACTTCACGAACATCAAAGTTGTGGTCCAAACCAAACTGTACCAAAGCAGTCTCTGTTGGGTCTCCAATCAACTTGCCAGATGGGTCCACCTTGGTATCATTGGCAAAGTTCATGATGCGAAGCGTATTATTGTTTGATCCAATTTCGGTTGCTGCACTTTGTAATTGACCGTTGGTATAGACTTTTTCAACCGTCATTTGGTTCATGGTCAAAGTACCTGTTTTATCAGATGCAATGATTTCTGTTGAACCAAGTGTTTCAACGGCTGGCAATTTACGAACAATCGAATTGCGTTTGGCAAGGGTTGTTGTTCCCAAAGAGAGAACGATGGTTACAATGGCAGGAAGTCCTTCTGGAATCGCCGCAACCGCAAGAGCAACTGCTACCATCAAGCCTTCCAATGGATGTTCCCCACGAACGAAGACACCAACCAGGAAGGTAACTGCAGCAATGGCTACAATGAGGTAAGTCAAGGCTTTAGAGAGTTGTTCCAAACTTTGCTTCAACGGTGTTTCCGTTTCATCGGCATTGGCCAACATATCTGCAATCTTACCAACTTCTGTATACATACCTGTGTTGGTCACAACCCCAGTACCACGACCATAGGTTACGTTCGAGTTTTGGTAACCCATATTGACACGGTCTCCGATACCAGCATCTGCCTCAACAAGACCAGTTACATCTTTTTCAACTGGAACCGATTCCCCTGTAAGAGCTGCTTCTTCGATCTTAAGAGAAGCTGCTTCCAACAAGCGCATATCAGCAGGAACCACATCTCCAGCTTCCAGAAGAACGATATCCCCTGGGACCAATTCTTTGGAATCAATTTCAATCACGTGACCATCACGTCGGACACGCGCTAATGGACTAGACATGTTTTTCAGTGCTTCGATAGCTGCTTCGGCTTGTCCTTCTTGGTAGACACCAAAGGCTGCATTCAAAACAACAACGGCTAAGATGATCATGGCATCTGTAAGGCCGTCCATTCCTTCTGTGATCACAGAGAGAGCTGCGGCGGTCAACAAGATGATGATCATCAAATCTTTAAACTGATCGATAAACTTAGACAAGAGGCTACGTTTTTCACCTTCGTCCAGTTCATTATGACCATAAGTCGCTAAACGTTCTTGAGCTTGAGCAGCTGACAAGCCTTCAATTGAAGAGTCTAATTCCTTTAGAACTTCTTCTTTACTCTGTGTATAAAACAAAGCTTTATTTTGTTCTTTTGACAAAATAATTTCCTCCTTATATCTTTCTACTAAGTCTCTTTTGCACAAAAAAGAGACCTGTTTGAAAAAACAAGTCTCGCCGTTTAATATAGTGCCGGAAATAATTTCGTAATGACGACACTATCGCGGAAAACCGCCAGCTACTCCCTTGAGTGGTTTTATTATACCATTTTTATAGAATAAAGCAAGCGGGATCTCTAATAATTTAATGAGGTCTACTCTTCCCATTCCACCAGTAATTGATAATTGGCAAATTCCTGTTCTCCATCAAGAGTTAACAAGCGATAAGACACTTGCAAATGCCCTTCCTCTAATTGAAAGAGATCTGTCGTAATCAAAAACTGCTGAATGCCCATCGGAGTTGGGATGATCGCCCCACCATCTTCATTTTTGTAGAAGCGCATGATGGATTTGGGAGTTGAAAATCGTGTCATGACCAATTCATCGTTGGAAAATTTCAAAGCAACCTTTTCATCTTCTTCATTGGTATACAAGAGATATTGAAAACCTGCTTTTTCCTTCCATTCACCTTGATAGTACTGATCAACGATTTCCATTTCTTCTCCAAATCGAATGGTATTTTGAATGCGAACTTGCATCTTTGTCTCCTTCTCTTCTTTTCTTGCCTTACTATTCTATCAAATTTTACGCATTTTGACTGCCCCTATTAGCCTCTAGATCGCAAAATAGGCTTTTTTTTGCTATAATAGACCCATGAATGAAAAAGTCTTTCGCGATCCCGTTCATGATTACGTTCATGTGGATCATCCCATCATTTATCAATTAATTAATAGTAAAGAATTTCAACGACTACGCCGCATCAAACAACTGGGGACATCTGGTTTTACCTTCCACGGTGGGGAGCATAGTCGTTTTTCTCACTGTCTTGGCGCCTATGAAATTTCAAGACGCATTCTGTCCATTTTTGAGGAAAAGTATGCAGAGCAATGGAATTCTGATGAAAACTTACTGACCATGACAGCCGCTCTTCTTCATGACATTGGACATGGTGCCTATTCCCATACCTTTGAAGGACTGTTTGGGACCGATCATGAAAAGATGACCCAGCTGATCATCACCAGTCCAGAGACGGAGGTCAATCAAATCCTCTTGCAAGTGGCTCCTGATTTCCCAAATCGTGTAGCCAGCGTCATTGATCATACCTATCCCAATAAACAAGTGGTGCAATTAATTTCTAGTCAAATTGATGTGGACCGGATGGATTATTTACTGCGGGATGCCTATTTTACAGGGGCTTCCTATGGAAAATTTGACTTGACCCGTATTTTGCGCGTCATTCGACCGATTGAAAATGGCATTGCCTTCCAACAAAATGGCATGCATGCTGTCGAGGATTACGTGGTCAGCCGTTACCAAATGTATATGCAGGTCTACTTCCACCCGGCTACTCGTGCCATGGAAGTCCTCCTTCAAAATCTACTCAAACGCGCTAGAACCATTTATCCAGATCAGAAAGAGTATTTTCAACTGACTTCACCTCGCTTGATTCCATTTTTTGAAGAAGAGGTCACCATTCAAGACTACCTAAACCTAGATGACGGTGTGATGAATACCTATTTCCAAGTCTGGATGGATAGTCCGGATACCATCTTGTCTGATCTTGCTCAGCGCTATATTAATCGGAAAGTCTTTAAATCGATTCTATTTACAGAAGATAAGCGAAATGACTTAGCAATCCTTGAAAAACTGATTAAAGAGGTTGGCTTTAATCCAACCTACTACACAGCTATTCATCAAAATTTTGACCTGCCCTACGATATTTATCGACCAGAGCTTGAAAAACCGCGGACCCAAATCGAGATGATCCGAAAAGATGGTAGTCTCGCTGAATTGTCTCAGTTGTCTCCACTCGTCGCTGCTTTAGCAGGAACTCGCTATGGGGACAACCGTTTCTATTTCCCAAAAGAAATGCTGGAGGTTAATGGACTTTTCAGTAAGCAAGTAGAGGAATTCACTTCCTATATCACCAATGATTATTTTACAGGAGAGACAGATGTCCATTAAATTAGTTGCGATCGATATCGATGGTACACTCCTCAATTCAAAAAAAGAGATCACACCAGATGTTTTTCAAGCTATTCAAGATGCAAAGACTGCGGGAGTCAAAATTGTCATTACAACTGGACGTCCCATTGCAGGCGTTTCAAAACTCTTAAACGAACTCCATCTGATGGATCCTGGAGACTATGTCATTACCTTTAATGGCGGTCTGGTTCAAGAAACCGCTACGGGAAAAGAACTCATCAAAGACCTTTTACATTATGAGGACTATCTCGATATCGAGGCTCTTGCTAACAAACTCCAAATCCACTCTCATGCCATTACAAAAGACGGCATCTATACCAGCAATCGCGATATCGGACGCTACACCATTCATGAATCTCAACTGGTCAATATGCCCGTTTATTACCAGACGCCTGAAGAAGTTCGTGAGAAAGAATTTGTCAAGGCCATGTATATCGATGAACCAGATATTCTAGATGCTGCGATTGCAAAAATCCCTAAAGAATTCAAGGATCGCTTCACTATGGTCAAATCAGCCCCTTTTTATTTAGAAATTCTAGGGAAAACAACCAATAAGGGATCAGCTGTTCTTCATCTAGCTGAACGACTTGGAATTCAGCAAGAAGAAACCATGGCCATCGGAGATGAGGAAAATGACCGTTCCATGCTAGAAGTCGTGGGACATGCCGTCGTTATGGAGAATGGCAATCCAGCTCTTAAAAAAATTGCTACAACTATTACCAAATCAAATGATGAATCTGGCGTTGCATACGCCATTAGAAAGTGGGTATTATAAGAAATGTACCATTACCAGCTAGGAATTTCAGCTAGTGAGCATAATGACTTTGTTATTCAGAGTGAACAAACCAATCTCTTACAAAGCAGCTCATGGGCAAAAATCAAAGATAATTGGGGAAATGAACGGGTTGGTTTTTATCAAGAAGACCAATTAGTCGCTGTTGCTAGCATCTTGATTCAACCCCTGCCACTTGGCTTTTCCATGCTTTACATTCCTCGAGGCCCAATCATGAATTACCAAAACAAAGAGCTGGTTTCCTATGTGATCCAGTCTCTTAAAAAAATTGCCAAACAATACAAGGCCTTGTTTGTGAAATTTGATCCAAGTCTTTTCTTGAGTAAACATTTGATTGGACAAGAACAGACGCAAGCTCCTGCTGTGCAAGCGATGATCGACACCTTAACTAAAGAAGGGGTTGAATGGACTGGCCGAACCAGTGATATGGCAGAAAATATCCAACCACGCTTTCAAGCAAATATCCACAAAGAGTTTTTCACTGAGCAAGATCTTTCAAAATCTACTCGACAAGCCATCCGAACTGCTCGAAACAAAGGGATCCATGTCCAATTTGGCGGGACTGAATTGTTGAAGGACTTTGCTTCTCTCATGAAAAAGACTGAGGCTCGTAAAAGCATTCATTTACGTGGAAAAGACTACTACGAAAAACTGCTCACTACCTACCAAGGACAATCCTACATTACTTTGTCTACTCTAGATCTCGAGGAACGGAAAACCTCCCTTATAAAAGATCTTGAAAAAAACAAGGCAGAGGCTGAAAAATTCACAGAAAAAACAAAGCCTGGCAAGGTTGAGAATAACCAAAAAGAAAAAGAGCGGATAGAGGAAGAACTGCAATTTCTTGAACAGCATCTCCAAGCAGGTAGACAGGTTGTTCCTTTATCTGGGACCTTAACCCTTGAATTCGGTGGGACGTCTGAAAATGTTTATGCAGGGATGGATGAAGAATTCCGCCGTTACCAACCTGCTATCCTCACCTGGTATGAAACTGCCCAACACGCTTTCGACCGTGGTGCTTCTTGGCAAAATATGGGGGGCATTGAAAATTCACTCGATGGTGGTCTCTATCATTTCAAATCAAAATTTAATCCTGTCATTGAAGAATTTGTTGGGGAATTCAACCTCCCAACCAGTCCACTCTATCCACTTGTAAACAAAGTCTACAAGGTCCGGAAAAAATTAAGGAGTAAATAAGTTACATGACTCTTACGACAATTTCAAAAGAAGAATTTACCTCATTCGCAAATACTGTCTCCCATCGCTCTTTTATCCAGTCTGCTGAAATGGCAGATCTGCTTGAAAAGCGAGGAAACACGGTCCAATTTATCGCTTGGAAACAAGAAGATCAAGTCCAAGTGGCAGCGATCTTGTACAGTCTTCCTATGACAGGTGGTCTCCATATGGAAATCAATTCTGGCCCCCTTTACCAAGAGGAGGCTATGCTAGAACCCTTCTATGCAGCTTTAAAAGACTATGCGAAAGAAAATGGAGCTATTGAACTCGTTATTAAGCCCTATGATACCTATCAAACTTTTGACAGTGACGGCAATCCAACCAGTGAAGAGCAAACCCATTTCATGGATACCCTTAAAAAATTGGGCTATCAGCATGATGGTTTAACAACAGGTTATCCAGGAGGAGAACCTGATTGGCATTATGTAAAAGACATGGAGGGCATCACCGAAAAAAATCTTCTTACGAGCTTCAGTAAAAAAGGAAAGCCACTTGTTAAGAAAGCTAAGGCTTTTGGCATTCAATTGAAACGGTTAAACAGAGATGAACTGCAGCTCTTCAAGGAAATTACTTCTTCTACCAGTGACCGTCGAGACTATCAAGATAAGACCTTAGATTATTACCAAACCTTCTATGATAGTTTTGGCGACAAAGTGGAATTTATGATTGCGACACTGAATTTCGAACACTATCTAGCAATATTACAATCAAAACATAATGATCTTCAATCTCAAATTAACCCTCTAATAGAAAAAGTTTCATCAGGTATTAATTCTGCGAAAGTAAATAAACAAATATCACAATTAAATCTGCAAATAAGTAAACTTTCCATTCGGATTAATGAAGCAAAGGAATATATTGAAAAATATGGAGATCAAGACGTCATTCTTGCAGGTAGCCTCTTCGTCTATATGCCACAAGAATCCACCTATTTATTCAGTGGCTCTTATACAGAATTTAATAAGTTCTATGCTCCTGCTGTTCTCCAAGAATATATGATGCTTGAAACCATCAAACGTGGTATCCCAAGATATAACTTCCTTGGTATTCAAGGAATCTTTGACGGGTCAGACGGTGTTCTTCGTTTCAAACAAAACTTCAACGGCTACATCGTCCGTAAGATGGGGACCTTCCGTTATTACCCAAGTCCTCTGAAATACAAACTGATTTCTCTCGTTAAGAAACTATTAGGACGTTCCTAACTTAAAAGACCAGCTTTGTAGCTGGTCTTTTCTACTATAAAAAAGACGAGAAACCTCTCGCCTTTTTATATGTCATTATTTAACGAAGTCAAGCAATGCCAAGAAGCTTTCTGGATCAAGTGATGCACCACCTACAAGAGCTCCGTCAACGTCTGGACAAGCCATGTATTCAGCAACGTTTTCAGGTTTCACTGAACCACCGTATTGAACACGTACTTTGTCAGCCACTTCTTGACCAAAGTCAGCAGCTACAACGTCACGAACAACTTTACACATTTTTTGTGCGTCGTCTTGTGAAGCTGATTTACCAGTACCGATCGCCCAGATTGGTTCGTATGCGATAACTGTTGAAGCCACTTGTTCTGCAGTCAATCCAGCAAGAGCAGCTGAAACTTGAGCCCCTACAAATTCTGCTGCTTTACCAGCTTCGTAAGTTTCAAGGCTTTCACCACAACAGATGATTGGAAGCATACCGTTCGCAAAGATTGCTTTTGCTTTTTTGTTGATATCTTCATCAGTTTCATGGAAGTAGTCACGACGTTCTGAGTGACCGATCACAACGTAGTCAGTACCGATTTCTTTCAAAACTTGTGGGCTAGTTTCACCAGTGAAGGCACCAGCATTTTCAAAGTAAGTGTTTTGGGCAGCAACTTTAAGGTTTGAACCTTTAGCAGCAGCAAGAACAGTTGTCAAGTCAACTGCAGGAGCTGCGATACCAGCTTCAACAAGGTCAGCTGAAGGAAGTTTTGATGCTACAGCTTCAACGAATGCTTTTGCTTCTTCTGGATTTTTGTTCATTTTCCAGTTACCAGCGATAAATGGTTTACGTGACATTTCACATACCTCTTTTTTCTAATTTTATACTATCTATTTTACCATAATTTTCGTCATAATGAAAGGTTGCACAAGCTCATTTTACTTTTTACCAAAATAAAAACCCCGTCTTCACGGGGTTTTCTGTCTGTCTATATAATTGTTAATCTGGGAACTAGATCGAATTAAGCTTCGATTTCAGTAACCATACCTGAACCAACAGTACGTCCACCTTCACGGATTGAGAATGTAGTACCTTGTTCAACGGCGATTGGGTGGATCAACTCAACGTCGATAGTCACGTTATCACCAGGCATTACCATTTCAGTTCCAGCTGGAAGTTCGATAGATCCAGTTACGTCAGTTGTACGGAAGTAGAACTGTGGACGGTAGTTGTTGAAGAATGGAGTATGACGTCCACCTTCTTCTTTAGTAAGGATGTAAACTTCACCTTTGAATTTAGTGTGTGGGTTGATTGAACCTGGTTTAGCGATAACTTGTCCACGTTCGATTTCATCACGTTGGATACCACGAAGAAGCACACCAACGTTATCCCCTGCAAGACCTTCGTCAAGTTGTTTACGGAACATTTCAACACCAGTAACAACTGCTTTTTGGATTTCGTCTTTGATACCAACGATTTCGATTTCATCGTTGACACGAACAACACCACGGTCGATACGTCCTGAAGCAACTGTACCACGTCCAGTGATTGAGAATACGTCTTCGACTGGAAGAAGCAATGGTTTGTCAGTATCGCGTTCTGGTTCTGGGATGTACTCATCAACAGTATCCATCAATTCCATGATGATATCTTCATATTTAGAGTCACCTTCAAGAGCTTTAAGAGCTGAACCTTGGATAACTGGAAGGTCATCACCTGGGAAATCGTATTCTGAAAGAAGGTCACGGATTTCCATTTCAACCAATTCAAGCAATTCTTCATCGTCAACCAAGTCAACTTTGTTCATGAAGACGATCAAGTGTTTAACACCAACCTGACGTGAAAGAAGGATGTGTTCACGTGTTTGTGGCATTGGTCCGTCAGTTGAAGCTACTACAAGGATAGCTCCGTCCATTTGAGCGGCACCAGTGATCATGTTTTTAACGTAGTCCGCGTGTCCTGGAGCGTCGATGTGAGCGTAGTGACGTTTAGCAGTTTCGTACTCAACGTGTGCAGTGTTGATGGTGATACCGCGTTCGCGTTCTTCTGGAGCAGCATCGATAGACGCATAGTCTTTAGGTTGGTTAACTGATGAAGGCAAGCGACGTGCCAAAACAGTTGTGATTGCTGCAGTTAGGGTAGTTTTACCGTGGTCAACGTGTCCGATTGTACCGATGTTAACGTGCGGTTTACTACGATCGTATTTTTCTTTTGCCATTTGAGTAAAAGCCTCCAATAAAATATATTTTATAGATAGACAGTAGGCAATACAGTCTAACTTTCCTTACTATTCTATCGAATTTTAGATAAAATTGCAAGCCTTTTACCTATATTTTCTTAATTATTCCTCTTCTTTTCTTTTATTTTATCAGCTTGCTGAAAGATCCTGATCTAGCTTTGAAAATTCTCATTTAAAATCTGCTATTTAAGCCTTTCTGTACCTTTTGCTTCTTTGGGGGCAGGGAATAAAAAAATCGGAACAGTCGTTCCGATTTTTTTAACCTGAATTACGTAATCCTGTCGCCACACCGTTGATGGTGATATGGATTAGCTTGTCTTGATCGGCTGATAATTCTCCGGTCCGTTGACGTCGAATCAATTCTAACTGAATATAGTTCAAAACGTTAAAGTACGGCATCCGATAATCTAAACTTTCTTTCAGATAAGGGTTTTCAGCGAGCAACTCGTCTTGCTCTTCAATCATCAAGATGATGTCCTTGGTCAATTGCCATTCATGTAAGATGATCTGATAGATATTACGAACTTCTTCTTCTTCACACAATTGGGCGTACTCAAAGGCAATGTCCATGTTGGCTTTGGATAAGACCATGTCCACATTTGACAAGAGAGATTGGAAGAAAGGCCAGTTTTTATACATGTATCGAAGGGTTTCGATATTCTCAGGATCCTCATCGATAAATTCCTTAAAGCTAGAACCTACTCCGTACCAACCAGGGAACATCACCCGACTTTGTGACCATGAGAAGACCCATGGGATAGCACGCAAACCACCGATTTCTGTAATGGTCTTACGAGCAGCAGGACGTGAACCAATATTAAAGCTTGAAATTGCTTTGATCGGACTTGATTCAAAGAAGTAGTCATAGAAGTGCTCATTTCCAAAGACCAAATCACGATAGATATCGTAACTGCGATTCACGACTTTATCCATGACTTCCCCGAAACGATCAAACATAGAGAATGGACTCTTTTGTTCGGCAATCATTCGGTTAATGGTTGCAGAGACGAGCATCTCAAGGTTGTAGTAAGCAGCATCTTTATTTCCATATTTATTGCCGATTACTTCCCCTTGCTCAGTTAAGCGGATACGGTCATTAATGGATTTCAATGGTTGAGACGTGATGGCTTCATAAGTAGGACCTCCACCACGACCAACAGTACCACCACGACCATGGAAGAAGGTAATCTTCACTCCAAACTCATCTCCGATAGCGGTCAATTGTTGTTGGGCTTTAAAGAGGGTCCAGCAAGAAGACAAGTATCCACCATCTTTGTTGGAATCAGAATAACCTAACATAATCTCTTGGTAGTTGTTCTTAGAAGCAATCCAACGTTTGGCAATCGGAAGAGACAAGTAACTTCTCATGGTTTCTTCTGAGTGATCCAAATCTTCGATGGTTTCAAACAAAGGCACGATTTGCACACGAGCTTTTTCCGTATCGACTAAGCCCACTTCTTTCAACATCACAGCCAATTCCAACATATCTGACACACTGGTTGCATGAGAAATGATGTTTTGACGAATGACTTCTTCTCCTAAACGATCCTTCAATTCACGGGCCGTTTGGAAAATCGCTAATTCTTTTTCAAGCAGTTCAGATTTTTCAGCATGAGTTGCTGATAAAATACGTGGATCTTCTAAAAGTTCTTTCAAGAGAACTTGACACTTTTCATCCTCTGATAAATCAGAATAATGGTCATTAATTCCAGCTGATTTCAGCAATTCTGCCACACAGGCTTCATGCACACTCGAATCCTGGCGCATATCAATAGAGGCCAGATAGAATCCAAAAACATCGATGGCTTCTAGAAGTTCTGCAAATTCACCAGAAATCAAATACTCTGATTTGTTTTCTAACAAGGAATCTTTTATCTTTTCAAGGTCTTCTTTAAATTCTTGAGCTGATGCATAAGCTGGAGCTTCTTTCTCAGAAATTTTCTTTAGAGCCCCAGAGATACGATTGCCGATATAATCAGAAACTGGCCCTTGTTGATGAGCATTTGCTCCTAATAACCTCTCGACAGCATAACGATCTTCTCTAGTTTCCCCAACCATAGTCCATTCTTTTAAATTGACCAAGGTTTGGATCAATTTTGACTGGATATAGTGGAAAGCCCGACGGTAAGGTTCTTTTTCACGAAAGACGGATGTATCACTGGATAGGGCGGCCATTTCAGCTACTGCTTCACTTGTTTTAGAAAGACTCGTTGAAAGGGAGAAATGACGGTATAATTTTGAAATCTTTTCGATGTAATAGTTCAAAATGACTTCACTTTGAATAGTTGCTGAACGCTTCAAGGTCTCAGCTGTTACAAATGGATTCCCGTCCCGGTCTCCCCCGATCCACATACCCATTGTGATCGGACGTGGTTGTTCAAGCTCTAATCCATGCTCTTTTGCCAAGCGTTTGTATTCCAACATCAGGTTTGGAACAGCTTGCAAGAAGGAGCTATTGTAATATTCCATGACGTTGGTGATTTCATTAGTAACCTTCAATTTTTTGTCACGAATCATATCCGTTTGCATCATGATTTCGATATTACAACGAAGGTTGTTATACCACTTATTCTCATTCATTAAACCAGCTTTAACATCCCGGTGCTGACGAAGAAGAGCATGGATATGATTGGTCAGATCCAGCATAGTCTTTCTTTGCACTTGAGTTGGATGGGCTGTCAAAACAGGCACAATATTGAGATTTTCAAGAATTTCTTGTGCATCTTCATTTTTCGCAACTTCTTTAATGGTTGAAGAAAGTTTTCCGAGGTAATCACCATCCACGTTATTCAAATGATTGATTTCATAGGCCAAATCGACATCTTCTGAGATATTAATTAAGAGTGGTAAAATGGCAAAATAACGTGAAATGACTGTCATTTCTTCATTTGTCAATTGTTCCACTATTTGATTCAACTCACGATAGTTCTGTGTTTTTGATAGATCCTTCAACTGCGTAATTTTATCAAAGGTTTCCGGACGAACCAAATTTTTCGTAATATCATCCAATAAATTGGTTAAAATTTCGGCTTCTTCTTTAACAATATCTTTATTTCTAAAGTTCTCTAATTTTTGTAAGACCATTTTTTCTCCTTTTTGAATAGCCATTAAACAATACCCTTTTAATAATATGGTTTAATTTTACCTTTTTCTTCAAAAACCATGCCTTCTTGTTCCATCTTGGCCCGTTTTTCACTCGCATCGATATTCAAAACGAAAGCAATCGCTACAGATAAGACCCATAAACTATTTCCTCCTTGAGACAAGAAGGGGAAGGTCACTCCAGTAGACGGAATCAAACCAGAAATTCCTCCGATGTTAATGAAGGTTTGTACCAAGATCATCCCACCGATCCCAATGGCCATCATCGAATTAAAAGGATTCTTTGCTCGAATACCGACTAAAATGATCCGAAGAATTAAGAAGAATAAGAGAGCAAGGATCAAGCTAGCTCCAACAAAACCTAATTCTTCAATCACAATCGCAAATACAAAGTCTGTGTGGGCTTCTGGTAAGTAACCTTGTTTTTCAATGGAATTTCCAAGCCCCAAGCCAAACCAACCACCATTACTCATGGCATAGTAGGAATTAGCTAATTGGTGACCCGCGCCAGACAAGTCATTAAAGGGGTTAAAGAAGGCACTAAACCGTTTGGCTACATAACCAAAGACAGGAATTTTAGCGACACGGTCCACACCGATAATCCAAATTGAACCAAGGACAATGGACGACGCTCCAACAACTAAACCAAGTAAAGAGGTGAACCAACGATAGCCCACTCCACTAGCTGTAATCATGATCAAGACCGTTAAGGCCAAGATCGTCGCATTTCCCAAGTCCGGCATAATCACAACGATTCCAATCAGAATCAAGGTCAGCCAACGCCAATCATTTAAATTTCTAGGAATCCATTCATTGTGGGTCAAGGCTTGGTAATCATAATCACGGATTTCGTCTTGTCGCTTAGAAAAAATCAAAGCCAGATACCAGACTAAGATAACCTTGAGGTATTCTGCTGGCTGGATACTAAACCCTCCTGGGATCGTCAACCAACCGTGAGCACCGTTGACCGTATCTGTGATAAACCTGGACAGAATCAACAAAATCACTTCAATAAAGATGACAAAAGCCAGCACTTTTTTATTTCGAAGGAAGTTTAAGCTAAATTTATAAATCAAAGCGATGGTTAGGAGACTTAGGATGAAAAAGAGCCCCTGTGTCCGTACCATTCGAATCGAACTCACTCCACTTTGAATTGCCAAGGCACTTGTTGTCGAATAAACAACAATCAAGCCAATGATGGATAAAATCAAATAGGGAATGAGGATGGAATAATTTAAAAGATGTCTTTTCTCAATTTTCATAATTCACCATATTCCTAATGTTCAACCTTCATTATATCATTTTTAAGAAGCAAAACCAAGGAAAGGCCCGAAAAGATTCGGCTTCTTCCCAATTTTCGAGAAATATTCTAGTCATTCTTCTTATTTTCATATATTTTTATCCTTTTTCGATGAAAAGATTCCTTTTTTTTTGAAAATAATGGCTGAAATCGTGATCTTTTAAGCATTAAGTTTTGCCTTTTCGTCTTATTTACGGTAAAATGATTTTGTATGAGAAAAAGGATAAAACCCGTTGTTCTCTTTGTCTTTTTTATCGGTATCATTTCTTTTCTGGTTCTTTCACGAACGATTGCCGATCTGCAAGCCAGAGAGCAACAAGCAACAACCAAAACCATTCCGAACTCCAATACACCTAAAAAAACAACCACTGCAAGCTCTTCTTCTAAAAAAGAAGAAGATATCAATCCAGAACTGGTTGGCCGCCCGATCATTGATATCTCTGGCTGGCAATTGCCTAGTGAAATTGACTACGATGTTCTCTCCCAAAATGTGGGAGGTGTGATCGTTCGTGTCCATAGTGGGGCTCAAGCTAAAAAGGAAAATGCGGCGACCCACTTAAATGGTCTGGATAAATCCTATAAAACCCATATCCAAGAATTCCAAAAACGAAATATCCCAGTCGCGGTCTATGCTTATGTCGCTGCTAAGGATAAAAAAGAAATGGAAAAAGAAGCAGAAGAATTTTACAAGGCTGCTTCTCCTTACAAGCCGACCTACTATTGGTTAGATGTTGAGGAAAAAACCATGAAGGATATGAACGCAGGCGTTGAAGCTTTCCGAGCAAAACTACAAGCTTTGGGTGCCAAAAATATTGGACTCTATATCGGAACCTACTTCATGGAAGAACATAGTATCTCCACTGATAAATTTACGGCTCTTTGGATTCCTACTTATGGATTTGATGATGGCTACTATAATGCTGCGCCAGATACCAATACGGAATACGACTTGCATCAATATACCTCTCAAGGGCAATTAAATGGATTCTCACACTACTTGGATCTCAACCAAATTGCTCCGACGCAAGACCAAGAAGCAATTTATCGGAAACTATTTAAGGTACAAAAAGATGGCTCTTCCTCATAGCCTTAAAACAGCAGATCAAGTGATCTTCACTTTTTCTGCTGTTTTCTATTTTTAAAGGAGAAGGCAATATCGCCACTATTATATGTTATAATGGTCTAATGAAATCTGATTTTGTAGAGAAAATGAGAAAAGGAGAGAGGCATGGCAAAAAAAAATAAAGTGAAGAAAACCTTGGTCGAGCAGATCTTGACTAAAGCAAAAATTGAGCACATAGGCTTACAAATCAACGCTTTAGAAGGGATCTTACCAGAAGGAATTGATCGCTCTACTATTTTCAAAACCCTAGCTCTCAAAGGAGATAAAACGGGTCCCGTGATTGGGATCATTCCTATTACAGAGCATCTTTCAGAGAAAAAGTTAGCCAAATTATCAGGGAATAAGAAAATCGCTATGATTCCTCAAAAAGATCTTGAAAAAACAACGGGTTATATTCATGGGGCCAATAATCCGGTGGGCATTCGTCAAAAGCATCCTTTCCCTATCTTTATCGATGAATCAGCCCTTCAGTTAGAGTACATGATCGTATCTGCTGGGGAAATTGGCCATAGTATTCAAATCAAACCACAACTTCTAGCAGACTTCGTAAAGGCAACTTTTGCAGATATTTTGGAATAAAGACAGAGAAGGAGACAAGATTGTGAAACTATATTTTATTCGACACGGACGGACAGAATGGAATGAAGAAGGACGTTTTCAAGGATCAAATGGAGATTCTCCGCTGTTACCAGCCTCCATTCATCAGCTTGAAAAATTAGGAATGCATCTAGCTACTGTCCCTTTTGATGCAGCTTTTGCAAGTGATCTGCCACGGACAGTCCATACTGCACAGATCATTCTCGATCAATTGGAGACACCTCTAAAACTGCAACCAACGCCTGCTCTTCGTGAGTGGAATTTGGGAAAATTAGAAGGAGCTAAAATTTCTACCATTTCGGCCATCTATCCCCAACAAATGGATGCGTTTCGACATAACCTCGCCCGTTTTCAAAATGAAATCTTTGATGCAGAATCTGTTTATGAAACAACCAAACGTACCTGTGATTTTGTAAAAAGTCTGAAAGGAAAAGAGCTCGATACCGTTCTCATTGTTGGACACGGAGCTAATTTGACAGCTTCTATTCGAACCTTGCTCGGTTATGAAACAGGAGAACTCCGCAAAAATGGTGGACTAGATAATGCCAGCGTGACGATTTTGACAACAGATGATTTTGAGCACTATCACTTAGAAAAATGGAATGATACCTCTTATATAGAGGACTAAAAAACACTGATCGCAAGATCAGTGTTTTCTTTTAGCTTATTTCATAGTTGGGAAGAGAAGAACGTCGCGAATCGTTGTTACATTGGTCAACAACATAACGAGGCGGTCAATACCAATTCCAAGTCCACCTGTTGGTGGCATACCATATTCGAGGGCTTCAACGTAGTCATAGTCGATGCCTGTAGCTTCGTCATCTCCCAATTCTTTCGCACGCGCTTGCGCTTCAAAACGTTGCAATTGATCGATCGGATCATTCAATTCCGTGAAGGCATTGGCATACTCTTTGGTCATAATGAAGAGTTCGAAACGGTCAGTGAAGCGTGGGTCTTCTGGATTTTTCTTAGCCAAAGGTGACACTGCTACTGGGTGACCATAAACAAAAGTTGGTTGCGTCAAGGTTTCTTCAACATATTCTTCGAAGAAGGCATTGATAATTTGTCCCACTTCTGTGTAATGTTTTTCAACTGGTACATGTTTTTCGTTTGCAAGTGCTACAGCTTCTTCAAAGGTCATGTCTTGCCAGAAGTCAATACCTGTGATTTCTTTAATCGCATCAACCATGTGAACCCGTTTGAATGGTTCGTTGATTTTGATTTCTGTTCCTTGGTAGTCAATTGGACCATCACCATGGACCGCTTTCGCAGCATGTTGGATAATGC
Organism: Streptococcus sp. 27098_8_99; assembly: GCF_041431935.1. NCBI lineage: Bacteria > Bacillati > Bacillota > Bacilli > Lactobacillales > Streptococcaceae > Streptococcus > Streptococcus sp. 27098_8_99. The sequence continues at coordinate 41,585 of NZ_JAPVYQ010000017.1, forward strand.
CTTCAGTTAAGTCCATGATATCGTGGAAGTCAGCGTAAGCTTGATACACTTCGATCGAAGTGAATTCAGGGTTGTGAGTGGCATCCATACCTTCGTTACGGAAGATCCGTCCGATTTCGTAAACGCGTTCCATCCCACCAACAATCAAACGTTTCAAGTGAAGCTCAGTCGCGATACGAAGCACCATGTCAATATTTTGTGCATTGTGGTGAGTGATAAATGGTTTAGCAGCCGCACCACCAGCTTCATTGTGAAGCACTGGTGTTTCCACTTCAAGGAAGCCTTGACCATCTAAATAACGACGGATTTCAGAGATGATTTTTGAACGGGTTACAAAGCGTTCGAAGCTTTCACGGTTTGAAATCAAATCCAAATAACGTTTGCGATAGATGGTTTCAACATCTGAAAGTCCGTGGAATTTTTCAGGCAAGGGACGAAGGGCTTTTGACAAGTGAGTGATATGAGTTGCTTTAATCGAAAGTTCACCCATATCTGTGCGCATGATTTCCCCTTCAACACCAAGGAAATCACCAAGGTCTGCTTTTTTGAAGATCTCGTAGTTTTCTTCTCCAACTGCATCCTTACGAACGTAGATCTGAATTTGACCTTCACGGTCTTGAAGATGGGCAAAGCCAACCTTTCCTTTTCCACGTTTTGTTACAAGACGACCGGCAATAATAGCTGTTTCGTTCAAGTCGTGGAGTTGTTCTTTATCTAATTCTGAATATTTTTCTTTTAATTGACCTGAATTTGCAGTACGTTCGAATCGTTTCCCAAATGGATCGATTCCTTGTTCACGAAGGGCCGCCATTTTCTCACGACGGACAATCTGCTGGTCATTCAATTCTTCCATATGTTCAGTAGTCATTTGGAACCTCCTAAGTTATTCTCCCCTATTCTATCATATTTAGGCCAGAAATTCACTAATATTTACCAATTAAACAAAAATAAGATGGAAGAAAAAATGCAGCTTCTTGAATGAATACTCAAAAACACCTGAAGACCGTCGTTGACTGTCCAAATAGTTTGACCTGTATAAGACAAGGTTTCGACAAGCTATTCCAAAACAGCATCAAAAAGGAGCGTGGAGAATCTTAAGCAATTCATCCTGACCCGCTCCTATTTTTTTATTCATAACGCAGTGCTTCGATCGGGTTTAACTTAGAAGCCTTATTCGCTGGTAAAATTCCAAAGATGATGCCTACAAAAGCAGAGAAAATAATACTGCCGATGGCGACATTTAAGGAAATAATCGGTGGTCCTTCTAGGGAAGCTGCTGCGAGTGTAGTAATCAAGCTATTCACACCATAAGCAAGGCCAAGTCCAATCAGTCCACCAATGATGGTTAAGACCATCGACTCAATCAAAAATTGAACCAGAATCTTACCCCGAGTTGCTCCCAAAGCCTTGCGAAGACCAATTTCTCTCGTCCGCTCAGTAACAGAAACCAACATGATATTCATGACTCCAATGCCACCAACTAAGAGGGAAATCCCAGCAATGGCACCAATCACTGTCGTCATAATTCCTACTACTTTATTGGTTTCCTCTAGGATGCTATCCAAATTAAAGATTTGGAATTCTCCTTGGCGAACACCTGAAAGTTCTGTTAACTTTTGAGCAGCTTCGATCCCAACGGTTTTGATCTGTTTCACATCCGGTACATGGACGACAATATTTTGAATTTCATCGGTTCCGAATTCAGATGCCAGCTGGGTATTGGCCATCAAGGCACTTCCACCTGAGGAAGCTCCGTAAAGAGCTGTTCCTGCATTTGGATCCTTGAAAATACCAACGACGCGATAATTGTTATCCCCAACAGAGACCACCTGATTCAGTGGATTCTCCGTTCCAAATAATTGTTGGGCCAATCCTTCATCAAGGAGCACCACCCGGGAGAAATTACTATAGTCTGAAGGGGTTAATTTTCGTCCAGATAAGAGCTCAACCTTTTTGACAGAAAAATAGGTTTCATTTACCCCTTGGATGTTTACCCCTTCTGCTTTTTTCTTTTGAAAAGCAATGGTTGCATTGGAGGTATTGCTAACATAGTAACCATCGATGCCTTGAATCTTGGTTAATTCCTTAACCCAAGATTCTTGCACAACTGGTGGTGCTTCTTGGACTTGACCATCAACATCTTCAGCGTTTTCCCCATCGATATCCGATGGAGCAGCCATCCCTCGGTCTTCAGCTGCAGGGCCACTTTCGCCTCCGCCTTCTCCTTCTCCAGTATCATCAGAAGGACCAATATTGATCCCAGTCACATAGCCACTCTTGTTGGGAGAATAAGAGATTTGTACATACTCTTGGTCCTTGGTGAAGGTCTTGGTGACACCAGCTTTCATACCATCTCCCAGAGCCATGATGACAACGACAGAAGCGACCCCAATAATGATCCCCACCATGGTCAAGAAAGACCGTAATTTATGGCTCATAATTGAGCTGATCGCAAATTTCCAATTTTGCATTAGGTCCCCCTTTCCAGCTTGCTATCTGAGGAGATCACTCCATCACGAATGACGATGCGACGATGCGCAAAGGCTGCAATTTCTGGCTCGTGTGTAACCATGATAATGGTTTTTCCTTCTTGGTTTAACTTGGTTAACAAGTCCATTATTTGCTCCCCCGTCTTGGTATCTAGGGCACCAGTCGGCTCATCTGCTAAGACGATGGCTGGCTGATTGACAAGGGCTCGGGCAATCGCAACCCGCTGTTTTTGACCTCCTGAGAGTTCTGAAGGCAAATGGTGCATGCGAGAATGGAGCTCTACCTTTTCAAGGTACTGCTCAGCTAATTCCTTCCGTTTAGCAGGATGAACTCCTGCATAAATGAGAGGCAGTTCCACATTTTGAAAGGCATTGAGCTTAGAGAGAAGAAAGAATTGTTGAAAGACAAAACCGATCTGTTCATTACGAACACGTGCTAATTTTTTCTCACTGAGATTTCCAACCTCCTGTCCTTCTAGGAAATACTCTCCGCTGGTCGGGCGGTCCAACAAGCCAATGACGTTCATCAAGGTCGATTTCCCTGAGCCAGATGGACCCATAATGGCCACAAATTCTCCCTCTTCGACTTCTAAATCGATGTCTTTTAAGACACGAAGTTCCTGATCCCCATTTTTATAGGTTTTATTGATTCCTTTTAGTTCAATCAATTTTGTCATATTTTCCGATCTCTTTTCCATCTTCCAGTTTCTCATTAGGATTCACAATAACTTGAGCATCTTTCTTCAAGCCTGACAAGATTTCCTGGTTTTCAGCATCGGCGTTACCAAGCGTCACTTTTACTTTCTTAGCCTTGCCATTTTCGACCGTCCATACATAGCTCGTATCCCCATCAGCCATGACACTTGTCACGGGAACAAGGGGATGTTGAGTAGAACTTTTGACTTCAATATTGACAGAAAAGCCTTGTTTGAGTTCCCCAATCTCACTGGTAATATCCACTGTAAATGGGTACTTGGCTCCACCGCTTCCTTGTGTTCCACCTGCTGCATTGGCACCTGCTTGACCCGCGTCGGTCGGATAGTTGGCTACATAAGAAATCTTTCCTGTCCAGGTTTTATCCGGATAAACCTTGGAAGTGAGGACCACTTCCTGACCTTCAGAGATATTGGCCAAATTGTATTCAGACAACTCCCCTTTGACTTGTAAATTCCCGTTGCTCACAATGTGCACCAGAGTTTGGTTGGTCCCTGTAGTCGATTTTGAAACATCTTTATTGACTTCGACCACGGTACCATCTGTATTACTCCTAACTGTTGTCGCATCCAGAAGAGCCTTAGCCTTGTTCATATTATCGACCGCATCTGACTTAGCATCTCGTAAATCGCTAGCTTGAGAATCGACTGTTCGTTGGGTCTGCGAAGCTGATTTGGCATCTGCTTCTTCATCTCCTGTCGTATCAATGGTCACACCATTTGTCAGTAAGTCATTTAACTGACGATCTGCCTTATTGACAGAACGAACGGCTGCATCATAAGCGGTTTGGGCCTCTGTACTGCTATACTGAACAATTGGCTGACCGGCCGTCACTTGATCTCCTACATTGACCAAAATCGACTGCAAATCCCCTTTGGTTCCATCAAAATAGACATACTGTTCCTGGTTGGCAGTGACTTTCCCAGTTAACAAGACCGAAGAAGCGATCGATCCATCCTTGACCGTTTGCACCATTGGAGTTTCTTTCGTGATTGCTTGATCAGGAGTACTTGGGTGCGAAAACATCATCACACTTCCTGTTCCAATCACCACAATTGCTGCACCTGCAGCTGTAAATAGTTGCCATTTTTTCAATTTCTTCATCGTTTTTCTCCATCAAAGAAAGCGTTTTATTCTATACCATAGTATACCATATTTCCTTACTTTTCTATCTAAAATTGATACGGCAAAATGAAATTTAAATGCTTGGTAACATGCTAAACCCTTGACTTTTGTAACAGTTGATATTACAATCAAACTGAAATCCCATTTAGGAGGAAAACATGAAAGAATTTGATATTATTTCAATCGGTGGAGGTAGTGGAGGAATCGCTACGATGAACCGGGCTGGAGAGTACGGAGCGAGCGCTGCTGTCATTGAAGAAAAACAATTGGGTGGCACCTGTGTCAACAGAGGATGTGTGCCTAAAAAGATTATGTGGTATGGTGCGCAAATTGCAGAAGCTATTCGCGATTATGGACCAGACTATGGATTTACTTCTGAACAAACAAAATTTGATTTTGCAACCTTAAGAAAAAATCGCGAAGCCTATATTGACCGTTCCCGTAATTCCTATGATGGCAGTTTCAAACGCAATGGGGTTGAACGAATTGAAGGACGTGCTCGTTTTGTGGATGCTCATACGGTTGAGGTAAATGGAGAAACCATTAAGGCCAAGCATATCGTAATTGCGACCGGTGCCCATCCTTTTATTCCTTCTGTTCCTGGAGCTGAATTTGGCGAAACGTCTGATGATGTCTTTGCTTGGGAAGAACTTCCTACATCTGTTGCCATTATTGGAGCTGGCTACATTGCAGTGGAACTAGCCGGTGTGCTCCATGCCCTAGGTGTTCAGACCGATCTCTTCGTTCGCGGTGATCGTCCCTTAAGAAAGTTTGATTCCTACATTGTCGATGGCTTAATGGAAGAAATGGAAAAACAAAACCTTCCGCTTCACAAACATAAGGTTCCCATGAAGCTTGAAAAATTTGAAGACGGTCGTGTGAAGATTTATTTTGAGGATATGACCAGCCACGTGGCAGATCATGTTATCTGGGCAACAGGGCGAAAACCAAACGTCCAGGATCTCAATCTAGAAGCTGCAGGCGTCACCTTAAATGAAAAAGGATTCATTGCAGTGGATGAATACCAGAATACAGTTATTCCAGGAATCTATGCTCTTGGGGATGTTACAGGAGAAAAAGAATTAACTCCTGTCGCTATTAAAGCTGGACGCACTCTTTCTGAACGACTATTCAATGGAAAAGTCAATGCCAAAATGGATTATACAAACATCCCAACCGTTGTCTTTTCTCACCCTGCTATTGGAACCGTTGGCCTAACGGAGGAAGAAGCCCAGCAAACTTATGGAAAAGAGAATATCAAAGTCTATACTTCTCAATTTGCTTCCATGTACACTGCTGTTACCCAACACCGCCAGCAAGCAAAATTCAAACTCATCACTGCTGGTCCCGAAGAAAGGGTCGTTGGCCTTCATGGTCTTGGCTACGGAGTGGACGAAATGATCCAAGGATTTGCAGTTGCTATCAAGATGGGAGCGACAAAAGCCGATTTCGACGCAACCGTCGCCATTCACCCAACCGGATCCGAAGAATTTGTGACCATGAGATAAAAAATAAGAGGCTGGGACACAAGTCCTAGCCTCTCAATTATTTTTGGATTGTCGAGCAAGACGCAGTGGTTGAGTGGGCTCTACTACGCTGATTTCATCAGCTTTTACAGCCCTACTCAACTGTGCGGAGGTGGGACGACGAAATCGAATTCTAACGAATTACCGATTTCTGTCCCACTCTCTTTTTCTTTGTTTATGGTAAGATGGCAATGGCACGGACAGGTGAACCAGTTGCCTTGTCCCAGTGAGGGAAAGCAATCGAAATCAAGGCACCTACAGCTGGAACTTGGTCCAATTGGTTCAAGACTTCAACTTGGTAGATATTTTGTTCCAAGAGGTAGTATTCATTGACCAAGCCATGCTCTGCTGCTGGAATACCTGCATCTGTATCGAAGGTTTCATGACCCACAGCCTTAACATGGCGTTCATGAATCAAGAATTCCAAGGCTTCACGGCTCCATCCTGGACTTTGTTGAACCCCATTTTCATCTAGGTTACGCATAGCATCTTGATCTGGCCAACGTTTTGACCAATCACTGCGGAAGGCAACAAAAGCACCCTCAGCAATTTGTCCATGCTCTGCCTCAAAGTCTAAGATATCTTGTTTACTCAAGATAAAGTTTGGATTGGCAGCAACTTCTTTAGACTTGTCGATAACATAGAGTGGCAAGAGGAGATCTTTGAGGTCAATCTCATCCAACCAACGACCACCTTCTACAAAGTGAATCGGTGCATCAATATGCGTTCCGTATTGACCAACCACTGTAAATTTTTGAACATGGAAACCATCTTTTAATGTGAAAAGATCTTCTTGTTGCAAAGCAGGAAGGGCTGGGAAGTGTGGACTTTCCGCATTGATTTGGTGACTCAAGTCCACCCATTTTTTAGCTTGCAATTCTTTATAAATACTTAGTAAATCTGACATGTTTCTTCCTCCTTATTCGCCCCAAACTTCAGCGACAATTTCCTTAATCAAACCGATTTTTTTCCATTGGTCTTCTTCTGTCAAAATGTTTCCTTCTTCTGTCGAAGCAAAGCCACACTGAGTAGACAGGTAAAGATTTTCCAACGGTACATACTGACTCGCTTCTTTAATACGAGCAATCACTTCGTCCTTATTCTCCAGTTGACCACTCTTAGATGTCAAGAGGCCTAACACCACTCCTTTACCAGGGGTTACTTCTGCAAGTGGTTCAAAACCACCAGCCCGATCGGTATCAAACTCTAGGAAGTAAGCATTAACGGCTTCTTCTCCAAGGAGTTCTTTGGCAATCGGCGCATAGCCACCTGATGAAGCCCAAGTGGAATGGAAGTTCCCACGACAAACGTGCGTATTGACGGTCAAACCAGCTGGAACATTTTGGTAGACATCGTTGTTAAAGGTCAAGAAGAGATCAGCGAGTTCCCGGCGAACCTCATCTTTTGACTTGCCTTGAGCTGCTCCCCAAGCCGTCAAGAAATTATCATCTACCAAGACACCCCAAGTACAATCATCTACTTGAAGAGTCCGAAGACCTGCATCATACAAATCTTGAATCACTTGAAGATAGGCTTGCTTGATGTCTTCACGAACAGCCGCAAAATCAGGATAGATGGTATTCAATTGTTCTACATGTTCTGCATCACGGATCAATTCAAAATAGAATTGTGCAGGTGCTGGAATGGTATATTTAGCCTCTACACCATCTACATCTGCCACAAGATCCCGCAAGAACTTGTAATGCTCTACAAATGGATGATTGGCTCCTGTGATTTTTCCAACGACAAGCGCTGAGTCCGCCTTGGTTGTTTCATCATGGAATTGATAGCCTTGAGCAGCTTGGACATGATCAATGCCCCCAAAGCCCCAGAAGAAATCCAAATGCCAATAAGCTCGGCGGAATTCTCCATCAGTTACTGACTTCAGACCAGCGGCAATTTCTTTTTCAACGAGGTCACGAATCGCCTGATCTTCTACTTTTGTTAAGTCAGCCTGACTGATTTTTCCAGCTGCGAAATCTTCACGAGCCTGAACCAAAGTAGCTGGACGAAGAAATGAACCAACATGGTCTACGCGATAAGGTGCATGTGTATGTGTCAATATGATTCCCTCTTTCCTATAAGTTTTACATTAATTCATCAATGCAACCATTATAGCAGTCCAACACCTGATAAACAAGGGTTTGGGATAATCTAATATCTTTGATATCTATATAGCCTTAGACTATAACAAAAAAGAAGTCCTTGAAGGACCCCTTTTCTTAATTTTTAAATGCATCGAGCATGACTTGGAACTCTTCGTTTGTGAGTGTAATGCCTTTCCCCATTTTTGTATGGTCGGGACTCCAGGTCCGGATATCATACTTAGCAGGAGCACCATTAAAACTCACACGGTTCAATTCTTTGGTCCAACCCTTGTCATTTTCTGACAAGACTAGCAAATGTTCTTCGATTTGGAATGAAAATTCTGCCATTTCACGACTCCTTTCTTGCCTTCTCATCTCTAATATTCGTAAATCATTTACAAAATCGTTTAAATTATCTATAATATATTGTATCAAGTTATGGAGAATTTAGCTATGAAAAAATTTCTCGAGATCGTTAAAGACCGAGCAAATGAATTTTTCAATGGAAAAGTCAGTACCCCTGCCCCATTAGAAGATGAGAGAATTATTGACATCATTCAACAAGCATTGCGAAAAAAACAAGGGGTACATGTTATTTTTTCAAATAAGAGTTTTACAGGCGACATTGTCAAGTATGACCAAGAACGCCGACAACTGATCGTGAAAAATTTTAAAAAGAGTATGTCCACGATTATTCGGATTTCTGAGATCCAGAAAATCAGTTTGGTCCCCAATAATATTCGCATCGCTCAACAAAAAGGAGAGGTTTAACCCTCTCTTTTATATTGAAAACAAACGTCATTTTTGGCGTTTGTTTTTATTACTTTTAATCTCATTTCTAAATTTATTAGAGTATCAAAAAAATTCTATCAAATTTTAACTTTAACTTTTGAACCTAGTAAAAAGTTAAAGTTCCAGTACATACTACTAGTATTGACGTTGCCTTGATTAAAAAGGTCACCAAATCTTTCATAATTACATTATCTATTTAAAGAAAAATATTAGTAATAAATTATGTAAATTCAATCTAATCTCTAATCACCATAAGTATGCTCCCATTTTTTCATTTCTTCAACGATACTTCTTAGAGCAATACCTTTTTTTGTCATTTTATATTCAACCTGTGGAGGCGATGTCGGTAAAACTTTTCTTGATAAAATACCTTCTTGCTCAAAATCATGTAATCGTTGAGCTAATATTCTAGGATTAATACCTTCTACACTACGCAAAAGACTACTATAATGTATATTACCATCAATAATTTCAGATAAGATCTCAAGAGTAAATTTACCTTTTAGTAAATTCAAGACCCTTCTTGCTGGACAAATTGATTTTTTCAAAGATTGCTTCTTGCAAGTCTCCATTCATTTCCTCCTTTTTTGATAGTTACTATACTTTTTTTCCCTTCTTGTTTCAGAAATTATTACATGATAAGCTAATTATATCATTTGAAAGGGGAAATTACTATGGATATTACAACTAAGTTTGACCGTATCAAAGATATTCTCGGTTGCGCTGATGGAAGATACTTTGGCACTGGATATACTCAAGTAAAATATTTTCAGAAAGTTAAATATATTGCTTTTGATTGATAAATGAAAATTGGTTTGATGAAATAACGGAGGAAGCTTGATGAAAAAAACAAATACAAAAGCGCCAGCTTATCTACTTTTTATTCTTTCACTAGGATACATTATGGCGGTCCTAGATACAACCGGAGTGGTTCTTGCTGTTCCCCATATTGAAACAGCTATGAGCGTCTCATTAGAGCAATCCATTTGGATTATTAACGCCTATACACTAGCTTTAGGCTCTTTACTCCTACTTTCAGGAAATCTAACAACAAAATATGGTGCTAAACGAATTTTATTATTTGGAATGACAATTTTTACACTTGCCTCATTTGGGTGCTCTTTTTCACCAAATATTGAAACATTAATCATACTTAGATTCGTTCAAGGTTTCGGTGCTTCTTTGTTTATGCCTAGTTCATTAGCACTTTTATTCATTTCATACCCTGATTCTACTAAAAGAGCACGTATGTTAGGAATTTGGACAGCAATTATTTCTGTTGCAACCGGTACTGGTTCTTTTATTGGTGGACTAATTATTAACTACTTCGGATGGAGGGGTATTTTCTTAATCAATATTCCATTGGGAATTTTGACAGTAATTTCAATATTACTTCTTGTGAAAAACAATATTGCCAATCCAAAGACTAGAATTGACATTTTCAGTAATATATTTCTTGTTGCAACTATCGGAAGTCTAGTTATTTACCTTGTTGAAGGGAATCAATATGGCTATAGTAACCTAAATCTTTTATTGTTTCTTCTCCTGTTTATATTATTTACTGTTGGTTTAGTAGTCCACGATAAAAAAAGTAAAGCACCTATTGTTCCCCACCAACTATTAAAAAATGCTAAGTTTATTGTCTCTAATCTGTTAGGTTTAGTAGTTAACATTTCATTATATGGTATTGTTTTGGTGCTAGGACTTTATTTTCAAACTTATTTAAACCTCTCCTCAATGGTTTCTGGACTCCTCATTCTACCAGGAATGATTGTCTTAATTATTGGTAATTTATTTTACGCACGTGTTGTAAAACGATTTTCCGTGGGAAGCCTCGCTACTGTCTCAATTATTTTTGCCATTGTAGGAGCAGCAGGAATTTTTGGAATTGGAGTCCTTTTTCATGAAATTCAACTATACATCCTAATCCCTTTATTTTCTTTAATGAGCCTTGGTATCGGAGTGTTAACTCCAGCAACTACTACCATTCTTATGGAAGCTGCTGGTCAAGAATTATCTGGAATTGCTGGTGCAACTTTAAACGCTAACAAACAAATTGGTGGACTTTTTGGTACAACAATTATGGGGATTCTAACTACTAATTTATCCCATAATTGGAATATGGTTATCGTTGTCGCATTTTTGGTTAACGTGATAATGTATATTGCTACTTGGTTAATTGCTAGTCGTTACCTTTATGGAAAAGAATAAAACCAAACAGAATGCATTCAATTAAAAGTTGATTATACAGATTGAAGAAAAAGTCCATTTTGACAATTTTCTTCAATCTTTTTTCATAATTATATAAAGAAAAAACTCTAAAGGAGAAGTTTTTCTAGTCCTAATAGAGTTTTTCTATATTCTGAAGAGAGATTTAACCCTCTCTTTTTTTGTTATACTCGAACAGTTTTACTTGCCCCATCTTTTGAGTAGAGATTGATTAAACCTTCCTGGCAAGAACGAATCATATCTCCTGGCTTGACTTCTTGTGGAACGGTGATCGTAAGAAGTTCCATCGGATTTGGTGCGCGATCAATCTTCACTCCATCCTTATCATGCAAGTCTTGGATCTGGCATTCAAAATGACGGAAGCCTGGTCCGTAGAATTCCACTTGGTCGCCTTCATTGATGACATTCCGTTGGCGAATCGTCGCAGTCATGGTAGATGGATCAAAGTCCACCACTTCTCCTACAAATTTGTATTGCGGAATCTTACGACGTGCCCCAAACAATTGTTCATTTTCAGTCGGTGTTTGGTAGTAGAATCCAGTTGCTAATTCACGTTGAGCGACTTTCCACAATTCATTGATCAAATCATCCTTAATGGCATAAAAGGCTTCTGGACTTTCCATATAGGCATCACAAGCTGCCTTGTAACAGTTGGCAACTGTTGATACGTAATGGACAGATTTCATCCGACCTTCGATCTTCAAGCTATCAACCCCATTGTCAATCATGTCTGGAATATTTTCGATCATACACATGTCCACGGCTGACATAGAATATTCTTCTGGGACTTGTCCTTTGATACTCTTGCGTTCTTGGCCAAATGGCATATCATAGAGATCGTATTTCCAACGACAAGATTGAGAACAACCACCACGGTTGGCATCCCGGTCAGACATGTGGTTAGAAAGGGTACAACGTCCGGAATAAGAAATACACATGGCTCCATGAACGAAGGCTTCGATCTCAAGATCGGTACGCTTACGGATCTCTGCCAACTCTTCCATGGATACCTCACGGGCCAAGACGACACGGGTCAAGCCATATTCTTTCCAGAAATGGAAGGTCTCCACGTTGGTTGCAGAAGCTTGCGTAGACAAGTGAATATTGAGTCCAGGTGCATAAGTTGCACAGATTTCAATCAAGGCCGGGTCTGAGACGATCACGGCGTCAAGTCCCATATCCCGCAATTCACGGAACCACTCACCAGCCCCTTGTTCATTTCCCTCATGGGTTACCATGTTCGAAGCCACGTGTACATCTACGCCACGTGCATGAGCATATTCGATACCTTCACGAAGCTCATCCATGGTGAAGTTTCCGGCACGGCTACGCAAACCATAGGCCTGTCCACCAACGAACACAGCGTCTGCCCCATAATTAACGGCAACTTTTAATTTTTCTAATGTTCCAGCAGGTACCAAAACCTCTGGACGTTTTTTTGTATTTGTCATGTTTTCTCCAATTTACAAGATTGTCGATATAATGAATAGCCTCTTCGTTCCCTGAAAAAGGAAAACTCACAAACGAAGAAGCCCTAGTTTTTTTATTATTTTACACGATCTGGTTCATAATCATAGAAACCAGTATCCAAACCACGATTAGCTGGATGTAATTTGCGGATTTCTTCATCAAACAGATAGGCTTGATCCTGTGTAAATGTTCCTTTTTGAATCAAATCACGTGCCTTGACAAAGTACTCTGTAATCTTGACAAAGTTTTCCCCCGGACAGTAGACACCATCGAGTTTCCAATGATCAAAGCCATGTTCAACTAACTCAGACAATTTGGTCATCATATTCAAGTCATTATTCGAGAAGATATGGGTTCCATGTTTGTCCTCGTAGACAGAGTAATGAGAATTTGGATCTCCTGGCTCGGCCAAGAACAGATCCCGATCTTTGGTCACAGACTCTTCTGTCTTGATAAAGTTGTAATAGTTCTGAAGAAGCGGTCGTTTCGAATGGTGAATAATGCTAGCGCCATAGACCAAGACTTCTGCTGGAATCTGAAGATTCTCAGCCATTACGAATAATTCGGCAGACGGAATCTCACGAGCCAAAACAGCTTCAGAAGCCCCTGCTTGTTTTCCCCAGAAATTGATCTGGCGGCTAGAAGTGACCATGGTTGAAGCATCGTAAATCGTTTTGAATGGATAGCCATCTCGTTTCAAGACATAAAAAACGCCCGCATCTCCGACAGTAATATAATCAGCCTGAATTTCCTTTAGAAAATCTAGGAAAGGCTTGATTGAATCCATCATCGATTGGTGCATGAGTGCATTTACAGCTACTGTCAATTCTTTGCCAGCAGCATGGACCAGTTGGGCAATTCGATTTATTTCGTCATAGCTTAAAGTTTGAGGCAATCGTAATCCGTAATCTTTTTCACCGACATAGATTCGGTCAACCCCTGCATCAATCAGGGCTTGCGCTTGCTCAACACTCTCTGCTGTTGCTGTAATCATAATATTTTTCATAGAACCATTATAACAAAAATTCCGATATTCTAGAAAAATTTATTCATTTTGTAAAATTTGTAACATTTTTGTAACATTTATATACCTGAATTCATGATAGAATAATAGAGTACTGTTAGGAGAGAGAAAATGCCCGTAAGAAATTTAAGACACTATGAAGAAGAATTCGATTATATCGAATTAACCAAACAAACCCAAGAAACCCCTATTGAGGACTATGCTCCTGAAGTTGAACCCGCACCTCAATTAAGTGAATTGCTATATTTTTTAAATATCGCTATTTTCTGTGTGTTGACGGTTGTATTTAGTTTTATCTTTTTAGCAACGAAAATGAATACCTTCTTTGCGTTTGCCTTAGCTATTGGTTCTAGCTTTGCTAGTATTCAAGGATTCCGAATTTACTACAATAAACGAAAAAAATAAAAATCAGGTTCGCCTGATTTTTTTATTTTAGTCGAATTTTTTAATTTGAATATTGAAATTTGAAGACAAAACCTAACTCCAATTGCCATCTTACCTTCCATAAAAAGAG
>NZ_JAPVYQ010000018.1:0-41359 GCF_041431935.1 Streptococcus sp. 27098_8_99
AGGCTAGGACTTTTGTCCCAGCCTCTTGTTTTTCTTTCTTGAAAGCTGTACAATAAAGAAAAGAACAGAAAAAGGGAGCATACACCATGTCAAACGATCTGATCCTGATGGGAGTTGTCATTGTCTTATTTGGACTTTATTTCACCCTTCAAGTTGAGCTCAATAAAGTCAGAAATCAATTCACTCACTATCTTCTTAAACCAGGTAGTATTTCTAAGGAACAAAAAGAGAAGTACCTCAAAGAACCAGAGATGGAAGCGATTCGCCTGATTCGCCTCGATTATCGGATCGGCCTTCAAAATGCTAAACTGATCTATGAGCAATTAAAGAAATAAGAAAAACCCTCGTATAGTCTATACGAGGGTTTCTCTTTCAAAAAAAGGCGTAAGTTTTGGTAAAACGTTGGCAGCATCTGCTGATTTGATCTTGGCGAGTTGATAAGGACAAGAAGTGATGTAGGCTGCTTCAAAGAAATCAAGCGGGAGTCCACTGTGTTTTAAGGCAGCAAGAGATTTGACCTGATGAAGATCTAGTAGGATCCCATCGTGGGTCAGGGTCAGATGAGGGAGAAGAGAAGACTGATCCATCAAGGTCTTCAATCTTTCTTCTTCCTCTTTTTTTCTGGCTAGGAGTCGTTTTTTATTGGTCAGATACATACCATTATCAATGTAGAGACTTAAGGCCTTTTGCATGATGAGATTGCTATCATAGTCCAGAATCGTCTTATAGGTCAAGACCGGCTTTAAAAGGGCTTGGGGAAGGATCATGGAAGTGATGCGAAGAGCAGAAAAGAGATTGGTCGAAAAAGATTTGATATAGATGACTCGGTCCTTTTGATCCAAATAATGAAAAGATGGAGCATTGCTGCCATCAAGATCTCCCAAATAGTCGTCCTCAACAAGGTAAACATCATATTGGTCAGCTAGTTGCAAGATCGCTTCTTTCTGCTTGGTCGAATAGCTATGACCAAGCGGATAGTGAAAACGAGGGATCGTGTAGAAGAATTTGATATGGCCACTTTTGAAAATCTCTTCAAGTTCCTCGAGATCAATCCCCGTTAAATTACGTTGAATGGTACGGTAGGCAAGTTGCTGCGAATCTAGGAGTTGGTTCATCCGATGATAAGTTGGTTGCTCGATCAAGATCTGAGATTTTTTATTGGGAAAGTCAATCTGGCTGAGGATATTAAGTGCCTGCTGAGTACCAGCAGTCAAAACAATCTGATCTGCAGTCGTATAAATCCCTTCCTCCTTTAATAAGCCTTGAATGGATTGCCGTACTTCGAGTAAGCCTGCTTGGTCCGAAAAGTTATTAAAGAGATAATTCTCCCGTCCAATCAAGGTTTCATTGATACAGGTTCGGAAGCCCTCGAAAGCCTGGTTGCGGTCTTTCTCTAATTTTAGTGGAAGATCCTCATGTCGATTAGGTGCTTGCTCCAAAACATAGTAGCCACTTTGAGGCTTAGCATAGAGGAAGTGCTGGTAAGTCAAGTCCAGCAAGGCCCGTTGCACGGTGTCCTTACTACAAGAAAATTGACTAGCTAGCTGGCGAACGGAGGGAATTTTCTCTCCAGTTTCCAGTTTTCCATCTTGAATGGCTTTTTTTAGTACATGAATAATTTGTTGGTATTTGCTCGTCTTCATCCTGACTGTCCCCATACAGTTTTTTACTATTGTACAGAAAAAATCACAAAAAAACCACTCCGAAGAGTGGTGGCAGTATTACATAAAGTAAACGATGGCTAAATACTGAAGAGCAGAAGCTGCAAGGATGAAGAGGTGCCAAATCATGTGAAAGTATGGTTTTTTCTTAGCATAAAAGCCAGCTCCAACCGTGTAGCACAGACCGCCCATGAGCATGAGACCCCAGAAGATCGGATTGGTTTGGCTAACGATTTGGGGAATAATAAAGATGACCAACCAGCCCATGATCAAGTAAAGAGCGAGACTGAACTTTTCATTGACTTTTTTGGCAAAGATTTTGTAGAGAATACCAAAGATGGTGGTCCCCCATTGGATCAAAATAATGCTGTAGCCCATCCAGTTGTTCATCAAGGTAAGGACAACCGGTGTGTAACTACCTGCGATCGCGATGTAGATCATGGAATGGTCGATAATACGAAGCACATACTTTTGAGGTGAATCATAAGACATAGCATGGTAGACGGTCGAAGACAGAAACATCAAAAAGAGACTGATCACAAAGATAGAAGTCCCAAAAGCACTGAGAAGACCGTGTTGCTCAAAGCTATAGACTGCTGAGATTGGAAGCAAGATCAACATGAGGAGGGCGCCAACAGCATGGGTTACGCTATTTGCGATCTCTTCTCCAAAGGATAATTTTTTACTTAGTTTCATGGTGTAATTCATCAGTTTCTTCCTCCGTTGTTGCTGGTTGAATATAAGATAGGGTTTCAAGATAGAGTTGAACTGTCTGACAGGCAGAGCGAATGATGGGAGCGATCGGCTCTTTTTGCTCATTGAGATAAGCGACAAAGCTATTATATAGAAGATCTGAGCTTGCCTGATCCTGCAAGAAATTTAAAGTAGAAGCGATCTCCTGAATAGAAAAGACCGTTTTTAAGGTTGTAATAGCGATCAAGCGAGCCACCTGTCTACGCTGGTATTTCTTCTTATCTGGTTTTTCGACATAGCCATGTTTTACGTAATTGTTGATCATGGCAGCCGTCAAGCCCTTGTCTGAAGAAGAGAGAACAGGTGCACAGGTTTTATTGACATAAAGAAGGACCTGATCGAGATAGAGGTCTAGCTCAGGCAGTTGCTCCCACGTTGGATAGGAAAAAGTGGACACGAAATCTTCACCTTTCTTTAATCTAGTTTTTATAACTAGATAATAACATTTATAAAAACTCCTGTCAAGAAAATTTGAAAAATATGGTACAATAGACCTATGAAACTATTAATTCCATCCGCCAAAGAACTGAACGAACAGGCTCGTATCGTCGAGCCCCAACCCTTGTCAGAGAACACAAAAACCATCCTTCAAGCTTTGAAGGCATTCTCCCTAGAAGAATTAGCGACCTTTTACGGCATCTCAGAAGAAAGAGCCCTAGTAGAAAAAGAAAGAATTGAGGCTCTGTTAGCTGGGAGTGCTAAAACCTATCCTGCTTTGGAACTGTTTGATGGCCTCATGTACCGTAGTATCGAGCGTCAAGACTTATCCCAAAAAGAGCAGGTTTATCTGCAGGAACATTTGTTGATCACGACTGCTTTATACGGTGTACTACCTGCCTATGAAGGAATTGCTCCCCATCGCTTAGATTTTATGATGAAGCTAAAACCAGCTGGAAAGTCTCTAAAGGCATTCTGGAAAGAGGACTATGATCAGGCAGTAGAAGGTGAGAAACAGGTCTTATCCCTTTTGTCTTCTGAGTTTGAACAGGTCTTCTCAAAAGCTATTCGTGAGCGAATGACTCGGATCAAATTCATGGAGAATCGTGGTGGGACACTGAAGATTCACTCGACGATTTCAAAAAAAGCACGTGGGGCCATGGTGACAGCTATGATGAAGAAAGAAATCACCCAGCTAGAAGATCTGAAATCACTAGAAGTGGCAGGTTTCTCTTATCGTAAGGATTTATCGCAAGAGAAGGAATGGGTCTTTGTGAAAGAATAAATAAAAATATTCCTGAGAAGCGTCAGGAATATTTTTTTGATCTGTTAGATAAAGAGAATGCACGATGAAAACTCCAAAATAGAGGATTTTGGAGTCAGAATCGTCTTGAGCAGTAGGCTTAGGCGATATGTTTGAATTTCTTCAAGAGTTCTGTCAACTCAGCTTGCTCGCCACTATTAAAGACTTGCATCAAGCGTTGAATATTTTTGATATGATCTGGAAGAGCTTCTTCGATCTTTTTACGACCGGCATCTGTAATAGATACAAGATAAGCACGGCGGTCTTCTGGATCGGTTTCGCGTGTAATCCAACCATCGCGGACCATATTGCGAATAACCACAGTCATATTTCCAGAGGTCGCAAGAATGCTATCAATCAGATCTTGAATGCGGAGATCGCCTTTGCTGTACAAGGTCTCAAGTACAGAGAATTGAGTTGGTGTCAACTGGTGCTTTTTAAAGATATGAGCCTCAGACGCACGGATCAATCGTTCTGCCTTGTGGAAGACGATCATAGTTTTTAAATCTACGTTTGCTTCTTTGAATAATCTCTTTAAATTTTCCATATCTATATTTTATCAATAAATAGTATTTCTGTCGTTTAATTTTATTTTCAAATTAGTTACAAAATTGTGACAAATTTATTAAACTATGAACAAATGATAGTAAAGGTGTTAATTTTAATTTGTTTATCAAACAATTTTATACTAAAACATTGTAACAGGTATGAAATGTTAGTAACAATTCTTTCTTGAAAATCTATAGAATTCTAGGTGGCTTTGGTGTATAATGGGGGAGTGAAACAGAAAAATAATCTTTTTATAATATGGCAACATATAATAGGAGTCTGTATCTTAGCGTTGACGGTCCTTTTTTCTTGGCTATTTCTTGCTGAAAAAACTTCTGATCGCTTGCAGGATCAAATGGCGCAAGCAAGAAAAATAGCTCTGTCTCACTCTTCGATTGCGACTATTGAGACGGAGAGTTTCTTTCATGGTAAAGAAGCGTATCTTTCCTTTATTGGCAAGGACCAAGAGGGGAAAGAACTAGCGGTCTTAGTAGGGCAGGTGGATGATGCAGTCTATACTTACCCTTTGAAAGAAGGAGTTAGTTCTAAAGAGGCAGCTTTTGTCGTCAAAGAGAAGAGTCAGGACGCGATTGATCGGGTAACTTTTGGACGCTTTAAAGGCAAACCGATCTGGGAAGTCAAGGCTGGGAGCTCCTATTATGTGGTGGATTTCAAGACTGGGAAAGTCACCGGTGTTTTTTAAGATTTGAGGAGGAAATATGAAATTATCAAATCGTGTATTGGAAATGGAAGAAAGTGTGACCTTGGCTGCAAATGCGCGTGCCAAAGCTTTGGCAGCAGAAGGTCGTGATATCTTAAGTTTGACCCTTGGTCAACCTGACTTTGCGACTCCAAAAAATATTCAAGAAGCAGCAGTCGCATCCATTGAGGATGGTCGCGCTAGCTTTTATACGGTCGCATCTGGACTTCCAGAATTGAAGGAAGCCATTAGCGACTATATGAAAGAGTTTTATGGCTATGCTGTGAACCGAAATGAGGTTGTGGTCGGTACTGGTGCTAAGTTTATCCTCTATGCCTTCTTTACTTCTGTCATCAATCCAGGTGATGAAGTCATCATTCCAACCCCTTGCTGGGTTTCTTATGTAGACCAGGTTAAGATGGTAGAAGGCACACCTGTTACTTTCCAAACAACAGAAGAAAATCACTTCAAGGCAACGGTAGAGCAACTGGAAGCAGCACGGACAGACAAGACCAAGGTAGTCTTGCTGAATTCGCCATCCAATCCAACAGGAATGATCTACAGTAAAGAAGAACTCCAAGCAATCGGAAATTGGGCTGTCGAGCATGATATCTTGATTTTGGCAGACGATATCTATGGGCGATTGGTCTACAATGGCAATACCTTTACGCCTCTTTCTAGCTTATCAGAAGCGATTCGCAAGCAAACTATCGTGATTAACGGAGTTTCTAAAACCTATGCTATGACTGGTTGGCGGGTTGGTTTTGCTGTAGGAGATCCTGAGATTATCGGAGCTATGGCCAAGGTGATTAGCCAAACAACATCCAACTTAACAACCGTTTCCCAATATGCCGCAATCGAAGCCCTAACAGGAGATCAATCTTCTATTGAGATCATGCGTCAAGCTTTTGAAGAGCGCTTGAATACTATTTATCCTTTGTTGAATGAAGTACCTGGTTTTGAAGCCATCAAACCTCAAGGAGCCTTCTATCTCTTCCCAAATGTCAAGAAGGCCATGGAGATGAAGGGGTATACAGATGTGACGGAATTTACCACAGCAATTTTAGAAGAAGCAGAGGTTGCTTTAGTAACGGGAGCTGGCTTTGGTGCCCCTGAAAATGTTCGCTTGTCTTATGCGACAGATTTGGATACCCTTAAAGAAGCTGTTCGCCGACTCAAGGCCTTTATGGAAAAATAAAATTACAAGATCCTTAGTAATGAGCTGAGGATCTTTTTCTTTAAAAAAAATCTGGTTTTCACAGGTAGAGCCTAGCACTGAAAGCCTTTTTATGATACAATTAAGAAGATAATGTCTTCGGACAAGTTTAACGAAAAAAGGAAGATGAATGATGACAAAACGGATTACTATCATCGAAGTAAAAGACTATGTTGGTCAAGAAGTGACCATCGGTGCTTGGGTGGCCAACAAATCAGGTAAAGGAAAAATTGCTTTCTTGCAATTGCGTGACGGGACTGCCTTTTTCCAAGGTGTGGCTTTTAAACCAAACTTTATCGAAAAATTCGGCGAAGAAGTGGGGCTTGAAAAATTTGATACCATCAAACGCTTGAGCCAAGAAACATCAGTGTTTGTGACTGGTATTGTCAAAGAAGACGAGCGTTCTAAATTTGGTTACGAATTGGATATTACAGACATCGAAGTGATCGGTGAATCTCAAGATTACCCAATCACTCCTAAAGAACACGGGACAGACTTCTTGATGGACAACCGCCACTTGTGGTTGCGTTCACGCAAACAAGTCGCTGTCATGCAAATCCGTAATGCTATTATCTATGCAACTTATGAGTTCTTTGATAAGAATGGCTTCATGAAGTTTGATAGTCCCATTCTTTCAGGAAATGCTGCAGAAGATTCTACAGAACTTTTCGAAACAGACTACTTTGGAACACCAGCCTACTTGAGCCAATCAGGTCAGCTTTATCTGGAAGCTGGTGCTATGGCCCTTGGTCGCGTCTTTGACTTTGGACCAGTATTCCGTGCTGAAAAATCTAAGACTCGCCGTCACTTGACTGAGTTCTGGATGATGGACGCTGAGTACTCTTACTTGACACACGATGAATCACTTGACTTGCAAGAAGCTTATGTCAAAGCTCTTCTACAAGGTGTTTTGGACCGTGCACCTCAAGCCTTGGAAACCTTGGAACGTGATACAGAGCTCTTGAAACGCTATATTGCGGAGCCATTCAAACGGATCACTTACGATGAAGCCATTGATCTCTTGCAAGAGCATGAAAATGATGAAGATGCTGACTACGAGCATCTTGAGCATGGTGATGACTTCGGCTCACCACATGAAACTTGGATTTCAAACCACTTTGGTGTGCCAACATTTGTCATGAACTACCCAGCAGCTATCAAGGCCTTCTACATGAAACCAGTTCCTGGAAATCCAGAGCGCGTGCTTTGTGCAGACTTGCTTGCTCCAGAAGGCTATGGAGAAATCATCGGTGGCTCTATGCGTGAGGAAGACTACGATGCCCTTGTTGCAAAAATGGATGAACTTGGCATGGATCGTACAGAGTATGAATTCTACCTTGATCTTCGTAAATACGGTACAGTCCCACACGGTGGATTTGGTATCGGTATCGAGCGTATGGTAACCTTCGCAGCTGGTACTAAACACATCCGTGAAGCTATTCCATTCCCACGTATGTTGCACCGTATCAAACCTTAATAGACGTAAAAACGCCATTAGGCGTTTTTCACTTTTATCTGCGTCAAAAAAACTATGAAAGGAAACTCAATGCTGAAAATAGACATCATCGATGGGAAAGAATACGAGGATGGTCAGGGGGCTTTGATCGCAGATCTGGACCATTCCATTCAACAGATGCTCAAGACTTCCTATCCTGAAAGTCAAATGGATGATTTTATCACCTATAAAAATTTGAGCCAATATTGTATGGATTATCTAGGTCAGATTATTGATCGTGCCAATGATAAAAACGAAGCCATTAAACAGCAGGTGACAGCTGTCATGCCTGAAAGCGAGCGTCCCTTTAACGTTGAAGACCGCTTGACAGCCAGCTATACCTTCGGCCAGCGGGTGGCGGATTCTGTCGCACGCTTTGGTGGTTCATGGACTTTTATCATTAGTTTTATCCTGATGATGGCTATTTGGATGTTGATTAATGTCTTGCATCCCTTTGGCTGGAATTTTGATCCTTACCCTTTCATCTTGCTGAATCTAGCACTTTCTACGATTGCGGCGATTCAAGCTCCTTTGATCATGATGAGCCAAAACAGGGCAGCAGATTATGATCGCCTGCAAGCGCGAAATGACTTTAACGTCAATATGGAGTCTGAACGGGAAATTCGCTTACTGCATACGAAGATTGATCATATGGTGCAGCAAGACCAGACGGATTTACTGGAAATTCAAAAGTTGCAAACCGAATTGTTGGTGTCCTTGTCTAATCAAGTGGCCCAGCTGCGTCAAGAAATGAATCAAGAAAAAATGAAGGAGGTGGAGAAGATGTAGGCAACTCTAAGTAAGTCTTTTAGAAACACTTATATAATCTATTGAAAGAGGAAAAACAATGTTTAAAAGAACTTACAAACGCAATATTTCACTCCTAGCAGGTCTGGAATTTACATCTTATTTTGGAATCACCAGTTTTTGGATTCTCTTTTTTATTCAAAATGGTCTTTCTTTGCTTCAGATTGGTTTATTAGAGAGTATCTTTCATGGGACGAGCCTTTTATGTGAGATCCCATCTGGTATGTTGGCCGATCGCTTTAGCTACAAGACCAATCTTTATTTGGCTCGCTTGTCCAATATTGGATCCTCGATCTTGATTTTATTTGGTCAGGGGAATTTTTGGATCTATGCCATTGCTATGATGGTCAATGCTTGGTCTTATAATTTTGACTCGGGGACCAGTACAGCTTTCTTATTTGATTCAGCGGTGGAAGCGGGACAAAAGGACCGTTATCTTCAGATTTCTAGCTTCTTGTCTGGTGTGGCCGAAGTCACCCGAACTTTAGGTACAGTTGTGGCAGGCTTCTTTATTCACGGAGCATTGGCTTGGACCTATTATATTGCTATTGGTCTTTCCTTGCTTTCCATTCTTTTGATCTTTCTGATGAAAGAGCCAGAGAGCAAGAGTGATGAAAGAAATCATTTGACCTTAAAGCGGATATTGGAGGTAGTGAAACAAGAATGGCGGGACAAACCAGTCTTGTTTTACTGGATGCTCACCTATCAGTTGGTAGGGACCATCATGTGTATGTTTTATTTTTACTACCAACAGAAAATTAGTGACTTAGCCAGTTGGCAAGTTTCGCTCATCATGTTAATTGGTAGTGGATTCAATCTCCTAGCGGTTTATTTGGCCAGTCAAATCGGGAAAAAATGGAATAGTAATCAAGTCTTTCCGATTCTGGTTGCACTGACAGGTTTGGTCTTGCTTTTGGTAACATTCAAGACTCCATTTGCCTATCTGAGTGTCTATCTCTTGACCAATGCCCTTTATGCCGTTTATCAACCTATCTACTACAATGATTTACAAGCTTATCTGCCATCCAGTGTGCGAGCAACCATGCTGAGTATCAATTCGATGATGTTTAGTCTATCTATGATTGTCATTTTCCCTTTGACTGGTTGGTTCATTGATAGTTGTGGATTTGTAGCAGTCTTTCTTGTGCTAGGCCTGATAACATTCCTATCTTTCCCTCTCTTGATGTTTGGATTGGGGAAAATGGGAAAGATCTTAAGTAAGGTAACAAAGAAGGAATAAGATTTCTGACCTTCATCTGGTCAGTATTCAACTCTCTCTGCTATGCAGGGAGAGTTTTTTCATCTTAAGAATTTGTGGTAAAATATGTATATCTATAAAAAAAGAATCGAGTCGTATGAAATCATTATTGAAGTATTTTAAGGGCTATTTATGGGAAACTTTTCTAGGGCCCGTATTTAAACTCTTAGAAGCTATTTTTGAATTGTGTGTCCCCTTAATCATCGCCCACTTAGTCGATCAGGTCATTCCGAAAAAGGAAACGAGCGCAGTGGTGATGACAATTGGTGTTTTGTTTTTATTTGCGAGCTTTGGTGTTGTCGTAGCTATTACGGCTCAGTATTTTTCTTCTAAAGCAGCTGTCGGATTTACCCGCGAGATGACCAAGGATTTGTATGAGAAGATCTTATCGCTTCCAAAGGATAAGCGCGATAGGATCGGGACTTCTAGTTTGGTAACCCGTCTCACTTCTGATACCTATCAAATCCAGGTTGGGATCAACCAATTCTTGCGTCTCTTTTTGAGGGCACCGATCATTGTCTTTGGATCTATCATCATGGCCTTCACCATCAGTCCTAAACTTACTCTTTGGTTCTTGGGGATGGTGGCGATTTTAACCTTGATTATTGTCATCATGTCTCGGATTGTCAATCCGCTCTTTGCTAAGATTCGGAAAATCACAGACCGGATGGTTACGGTGACGCGTCAGCAATTTCAAGGGATGCGGGTGATTCGGGCCTTTGGACAAGATGCTAGTGAATTAGAAGATTTTAGAGAGGTCAATCAGGACTACAAGATTTGGCAAATTCGTGCTGGTATCTGGTCTAGTTTGGTCAGTCCCTTGACCTTCCTTGTGGTCAATACGACCTTGGTTTGTGTCATTTGGCAGGGACAATTGAATAACTCTGCTGGCCTTCTAACCCAAGGGATGTTGGTCGCTTTGGTCAATTATTTATTACAAATTTTAACAGAATTGATCAAACTGGCTATGCTGGTTACGTCTTTAAATGTCAGCTATATATCAGCCAAGCGTGTCCAAGAGATTTTTGATTTGAAGGAAGAAGACCTCTTAGAAGCTCTGCCAGAAGAAACTGCAAGAGAGCAAGAAGCGATCAGCGCAGAGAAAGTCTCTTTCACTTATCCAACGGCTTCAAGCCCAGCTCTAGAAAATATTTCCTTTGATCTGGATCATGGACAGATGTTGGGAATTATCGGTGGTACAGGATCTGGGAAATCCACCCTGGTTCAGTTATTGAGTCATTTGTATGCCGTTAGTCAGGGGAAATTAGCCCTCTATCATCAAGGTCACTCTCCTAGAACTCTCAAGGAGTGGCGGGAATGGGTGGCTGTTGTCCCACAGAAGGCAGAGCTCTTTAGAGGGACTATCCGCTCGAATCTCTTACTAGGGATGGAAGAAGGTCTATCGGATGATGATTTGTGGTGGGCCCTAGAAATAGCTCAGGCGGCTGATTTTGTCCGTGAAAAAGAAGGACAACTCGATGAGCCAGTGGAAGCCTTTGGCCGAAATTTCTCAGGAGGCCAACGTCAGCGGTTGACCATTGCGCGTGCCCTTTTGAAGAAGGCTCCTTTCTTGATTTTGGATGATTCAACTTCTGCCTTGGATTATTTGACGGAAGCACGTCTCTTAAAATCGATAAAAGAAGAATTGAGTGATACGAGTTTGATCTTAGTATCTCAACGAACCAATAGTCTCAAGTCTGCTTATCAGATTTTAGTCTTGAACAAGGGACATCAAGTAGGACTGGGAAATCACGATTTCCTTTTGTCTAGCAATGAGATTTATCAAGAAATTCATTATTCACAACACGGGAGGGAGGAAGCATGAGTCAAAAACGTTCTAGTTATGTAAAACGTCTGTTTAGAGATTTTGCTCACCATCCCGGGCTCCTGATTTTAGCTAGTCTCGGAACCATCGCTCAAGTGGCCCTAACAGTCTGGTTACCGATCCTGATTGGACATGCGGTTGACTTGGTCATTAATCCTCAAGGGATGACAGTCTTATGGCCTGTTTTGATCCAAATGGTTCTGGTCATTGTGGCCAATACCTTGATTCAATGGATCAATCCTCTTGTCTACAATCAATTGGTCTATCGGTTTAGCCAAAGCCTGAGAGCAGAAGTGATGGAAAAAGTACACCGATTGCCCTTGTCTTATCTAGATAAACAAGGGAGCGGAGACTTTGTCAGTCGCCTTACGACCGATGTAGAGCAACTCAATAGCGGTCTTCTGATGGTCTTTAACCAGTTCTTTGTTGGCCTCTTAACCATTCTTGTCACCATCGTGACCATGGCAGAATTGGATTTCTTTATGATGGTAGCAGTTCTGGTCTTGACTCCATTATCTCTCTTGATTGCTCGTTTCATTGCCAAGCGTTCTTATACGCTTTTCCAAAAGCAGACCAAGGCGCGTGGTCTTCAAACTCAGTTGATCGAAGAGTCTTTGACCCAGGAAAGTTTGATCCAGTCCTTTAATGCTCAGGATCAATTCCGTACGGCTTTTAAAGGGACGAATGAAAGCTATGCCAATTATTCCCAATCCGCTGTCTTTTATTCTTCAACTGTCAACCCTGCCACTCGCTTTGTGAATGCCTTGATTTATGCAGTAGTGGCTGGATTTGGTGCTGTACGCATTATTTCGGGATCTCACTTTACTGTTGGTCAATTGGTGACCTTTCTCAATTATGTCAACCAATACACCAAGCCTTTTAATGATATCTCCTCTGTCTTGTCAGAACTCCAAAGTGCCCTTGCCTGCGCAGAGCGCTTGTACAGCGTCTTGGATCAAACTGAGGTCGAAGAGACAGGGCAACGGGTTCTGGATAGTCAGGATGTTAAAGGTGCGATTGGTTTTGAACACGTTGCATTTGGCTATGATTTGGGGCGGACCTTGATCAAAGATCTAACCATTCAGGTTCCAGCAGCCAGTAAGGTTGCCATTGTAGGACCTACAGGAGCAGGAAAATCGACCTTGATTAATCTGCTCATGCGTTTCTACCCTGTTAATTCTGGAGAGATCACGATTGATGGGGTACCAATTACGGACTACACTCGTGCTTCTTACCGCCAACAGTTTGGTATGGTTCTACAAGAAACCTGGCTCAAGGTCGGGACCATTCATGAAAATATCGCCTTTTCTCGTCCAGATGCAACTAGAGAAGAAGTCATAGAAGCAGCTAAGGCAGCCAATGCAGATTTCTTCATTCGGCAGTTGCCACAAGGGTACGATACTTATCTTTCAGATGCTGGAGAGTCTTTGTCCCAAGGCCAACGCCAACTCTTAACGATTGCGCGGGTTTTCCTTTCAGTTCCTAAGATTTTGATCTTAGATGAGGCTACATCCTCCATCGATACTCGGACGGAGGTCTTGATTCAAGATGCCTTTAATCAGCTCATGAAGGGACGGACTAGCTTTATCATTGCTCACCGCTTATCGACTATTCAAAATGCCGATATGATCCTTGTCATGGTCGATGGTGATATAGTTGAGCATGGCATTCATGAAGAGCTAATGCAAGCGCAAGGTGTTTACTACAAGATGCAGACAGCTCAGCAACAGATTAGTTAGAATGGTATACAAACTATTTTTAAAGTAAATAAGTAAAGTGATTCTGTAAAGAAATAAATATCTACCTAATTTGTTTAACGAATTAAGAGAACATTAAAACTTTCCGCCGTGAGAAAAGTGCCTGAAACAATTTAGT
The DNA here is from genome assembly GCF_041431935.1 of Streptococcus sp. 27098_8_99. Lineage (NCBI taxonomy): Bacteria > Bacillati > Bacillota > Bacilli > Lactobacillales > Streptococcaceae > Streptococcus > Streptococcus sp. 27098_8_99. The sequence goes on from NZ_JAPVYQ010000018.1 coordinate 13,380, forward strand.
TTCAGGCACTCGGGAGTTTTGAAACTTTAGGTTCAAAACTAAGTCATGGAACTTCGTAGAAGTTCGCTGACGTCCGTACTCACCTTAGGAAAGTTTTTAATATGTTTATATCTTCACTCTAAGCATTTTCAGGTTTGAAAATGCTTTTTTAGTCTAAAAAAAACATCTAGCAATTTTGCTAGATGCTTCAAAAACCACTCGTTAGTTTATCTTTTTAAACGTTTAGAACCTTATCCAAGAATTCTTTCAAACGTGGGTGTTGTGGGTTGTCGAAAATTTGGTCTGGTTTGCCGTCTTCGAGGAATTCACCATCTGCGGTGAAGATGACACGGTTGGCTACTTGGCGGGCAAATCCCATCTCGTGGGTGACGATAATCATGGTCATCCCTTGCTTGGCCAAGTCTTTCATAACGTTCAGTACATCTCCGACCATCTCAGGGTCAAGGGCAGAAGTAGGTTCGTCAAAGAGCATAATATCTGGATTCATGGCAAGTCCACGGGCAATGGCCACACGTTGTTTTTGACCACCGGAAAGGCTGTTTGGATTGGCATCGGCTTTATCTGCGAGACCAACTTTTTCCAACAATTCCATCCCGACATTTTGAGCTTCTTCACGGGTCATCAGTTTGTGCTCTACTGGCGCAAACATAATGTTTTCAAGGACGCTCATGTGAGGGAAGAGGTTGAAGTGTTGGAAAACCATTCCGATATTTTCACGGACCAAATCAACATTGGTTTTTGGATCGGTTAGATCATATCCATTAACTGTAATTTGACCTTTTGTCACTTCTTCGAGGAGATTGAGACTACGAAGGAAGGTCGATTTACCAGAACCGGACGGTCCGATAATGCAGACCACATCCCCTTCGTAGAATTTTGCTGAGATTCCTTTTAAGACCTCATTTTCACCATAGTATTTGTGGAGGTCATGGACATCAATTTTTAATTTAGCCATTAGTTAACCTTCTTTTCTAATTTTTTTGCAAATCGTGTTAGCAAGGTGATAATCACGAGGTAGAAGACGGCAAGGATCGCATACATCTTGAAACTTTGGTAGTTTCGAGCGATGATGATCTTACCAGTTTGGAAGAGTTCTACCAATCCGATCGCAGAAACGATCGTCGTATCTTTCAGGGCAATGACGAATTGGTTAACAAAGTTTGGAAGCATGAGTTTGGTTGCTTGTGGCAAGATGATCTTGCGCATGGTCTTGCCATAAGAGATCCCAAGGCTTCGGCTGGCTTCCATCTGTCCAATCGGTACAGCTTGGATCCCCCCACGGACAATTTCTGCGATATAGGCAGCAGCATTGAGAGAGAGGGCAATAGTACCTGCGACAAAGTCGTTGATTGGGGATTGATGACCTGTGACTGATTCAATCAAGTTTGGAATTCCCCAGAAGATGAAGGCGGCGAGGATCATGAGTGGGATCCCACGAATGACATCGACAAAGATTTCAGCTGTCCAGCGGAGCCACTTATAAGGGCTAACACTAAACATCCCGAAGATAACACCGATCACCATAGCAATGGCAAAAGAGAGAAGTGCAAGGGCAAGAGTGACACCCAAACCACTTAACAATTGTTTGTAGTTATTTTGAAGCAAGCCCAAGATCGTTGTTTCATCTACGGCTGTACTTGAAGTACTTGATTTGCTATCTGCTTTAAGATATTTATCGAGAATCTTTTGGTATTGACCACTTTTCTTCAAGTTTGCAAGACCGTTATTGAACATTTCGATCAATTCAGGATTTTCACCTTTTTTAACGGCAAATGCTAGTTGACCACTTGGAGTTCCTTCGATAGGTGTTTTGAATTTGCGTCCTTGTTTAATAGCGTATTTGATAACAGGTTCGTCATCCATGATCGCTGCAACAGAACCAGAATTCAAACTGTCATACATAGATGCCCCATCAGAGAATGTTTTGATCTTGTAACCATATTTCTTTTGGTTCTCTTCAAGGAAGTTTTGTGAGGAAGTACCGTTTTTAACGCCGACTGTCTTTCCTTTTAGGTCATCATATGAATCAATCTTGCTGTTTTCTTGAACAGCTAGAATTGAATTGGCCGTGTAGTATGGTTCAGAAAAATCAAATGTTTCTTTCCGAGCATCTGTCACAGTCATCCCTGCGATCATTCCTTGCGCATGACCAGATTGGACATCACTTACCGCTGCGTCAAATCCAGGGTTATCAATCTCAATGGTAAATCCCTGGTCTTTAGCAATAGCCTTGATCAAGTCCATATCGATCCCTGTGTATTTGTTTTTTCCATTTTGGAAGACAAATGGTGCAAAGGAAGAATCACTTGAAATGCTATATTTTGATTTTTTAGGGGTTGCTTTTTGACCAGCAGGAGTAGTTGTTTCTGGAACAGCACTGTTAGCAGTTGATTGGCTTTCACCGGTCCATTTCTTGATAATCTCATCAAGTGTTCCATCAGCTTTCATTTGAGTGAGGGCCTTGTTAAATTCAGTGATCAACTTTTCATGATTTCCACCTTTTTTTACACCAAAGGCAAAGCTACCGACTGCTTCCCCGTCCATATTGATAGCAAGGTCCTGACCCTTTTGGATGGCGTATTGAATAACAGGTTGGTCATCCATCACTGCATCGACCGCACCAGCTGATAAACTGTTGTACATGAGATCACCAGTATCAAAGGTCTTGATCTTGTAGCCGTACTTGTCCTTGTTTTTATCGAGGAAGCGTTGGGCTGCAGTTCCGTTTTTAACACCGACTGTCTTCCCTTTTAATTGGCTGTACTTCGTGATTTTATCGGCTTTCGTAGTTGCTATGACAACTTTTGTATCGTAGTAAGTATCAGACATGGTGAAGACTTTTTCACGTTCTGTTGTTTTGGTCATTCCGGCCATGATGGCATCCGCTTGACCAGCTTGAACTGCGTTGACCGCTGCATCAAATCCTGGGAAGGATTTGTCCAAATCCCAGCCATTGATTTCAGCGACCTTGTCCAAGATCTCTACGTCAATTCCTTTATAGGTTTGATCTGAATCCTTAAATTCAAATGGTGCATATGCTGTGTCGAAAACGACCTTGATCGTTTCAGCATGAGCATGACCAGCGAATGCAACGAATGGAAATAAGAAAAGCAAACATGCTAGTAATTTTTTCTTCATTTCGTTCTCCTTTATATCTAATCCACTGTCTCGAGAAGAGCAATGGAAGGGATACCCTAAGAGGGCTTTAAAAAAACAAATCATTCATACCAAAACGAGTATGAATGGTCTTATGTTTTTCTACAAAAGCTATTATATCAGAAATGAGTCGTTTTTGCAAGAAAATTGAGTTTTGATGTTAGATTATCTAACATAAGTTGATCTTGCAGCTCCGGATTTTCTTTGCTACAATGGACCTATCAGATAAATGGAGGTTACTAGATGAAGAAAGGGTTAATCATTCAAGGTATCAAAACGAAAACTTCTGTGTCAGTTTTCGTTTCTACACTATTCTACGTGTTTTTAGCTTCCTTCTTTATAGAAGGGGGACTATGGCTCAGTAGTGAATTGGTGGGCCCATTTTCCATTGCAATAGGTTACTTAACCGAGTTCTTCTCACCAGGAAATGGGGTTGCAAGTATTCAAGAGTTTTTCTTCCATTATATTCTCTATTATGAGCTCTTCAGTTTTGTATTTATTCTTTTACTCTTTATTTTTTGGGTGAAAGTCATAGAGAAGAATTCCTTATCAAGCTTAGGTTTTGTAAAAAGAAATTGGCTCAAGTATCTAGGTTGGGGAATCTTGATTTCACTGCTTCAAATGGGTGTGATTGCCCTTGTCTACCAAGTGGGCGGAATCGGAACTTTTAAGCTGAATGAATTAAGTTTAGAACCCATCCTCTTTATTCTAGGATTATTCCCATTTTGGCTCCTCCAAGGTGGTACAGAAGAAGTAGCTACGCGGGGGTGGCTCCTGACTCGGATTGCTGCCAGAACCAATCTTCCCTTAGCAATCGGGATTTCTAGTAGTCTCTTTGGCATTCTTCATCTGGGAAATGCAGGAGTGACCTTCTTATCCGTTCTGAATATCATCCTTGATGGGGTGCTAGCTGGTCTGCTTTTTATCTATACCGATAGTATCTGGCTAGTGGTCGCCCAACACGGGACTTGGAACTATGTACAAGGAAATCTCCTTGGTTTTCAAGTCAGTGGCACAGGCGCAGATGCGTCTATCTTTAGTTTTACCATGGGAGATGGACCTGACTGGTTGACCGGAGGGGCATTTGGAGCAGAAGGATCAATCATCACCACCCTAGTTCTTTTTGTATCCCTAGTGATTGTATATTGCTTAGGGGAGAGGAAAGAAAAGTTTGATGACTAACCTCTGTGTAATGTCTGAAAGTCATATATGAAAAAGACAAACACCAAAAATGACGTTTGTCTGCGTTTTGAGCCGAACACATAATGATGAGTTCGGCTTTTTCTATATAATAATGGGAATGATTAGTTTCACTTGTGCACCATTATGAATATTTTCTAAATGCATAGTTCCATTATGAAGTTTCATGACGCGTTTCACGAAAGATAAACCAAGTCCAAAGTGACTTTCTTGAGAGGGTGTTCTTGCTTGGTCCTCTTTATAGAAAAGATTTCCAGCATGTTGTAAAACATTTTTTGAAAAAGTAGATTGATTATTCCATATAGTTAGAACTAATCGATTATTTTCTTGTGACATTGTTAGTTGGATCTTTGCATCATTTTCTTTTTGATGTTGTATTGCATTATTAATAATATTTGTGATTGCTCGGAAAAATAGATTGGAATGAATGGCAATTTGTGTCGATGAAGTTACTGTGTTAGTAAAAACAAAATGTGTATTTCTAGGGAGTAAAGGAGTAATATGTTCCTTCAATTGATGAGTTACTTGTTGAATTGATATGTTCTCAAGTTGAATATCCTGGTCGTAAAAGGTTTTGGAGTATTGGATAAAGTGGTTAAAATAATCGTTTAACTGAATACTTGCTTGCTCAAGATCTTTTAGACATTCCATTACTTGAGGTGTTTGCTCGGTGGATTGTAAGAATTCGGCATTTCCTCTGATGACAGTTAGAGGGCTACGAAGATCATGTGCAGCGCTAGATACTTGAAACATGAGTTCTTTTTTTTGATCTTTTTCATTTTGAATTCTATTTTTTATTTCAGATTGCATTTTTTCGATCAGATCGTTTGTTTCAATGAATTCTTTAATCTGCAAATGGTGATGTTCATTTTTGGTGAAATATAGACCACTATGATAAACCATGTTCATTTCTGTTTGAATCTTGGTTAATAATTGTCTAATATTTATTACAATGATAAAAATTAAAATGATGCAAAGATAAATCCAAGAACTGACGCTAAAAAATAAAGCAAAGTGATTGGCATTTTTCTCATTAATTCCAGATACAGAAGATAGAAGAGCTGGAACTATGTAAAAAAGTATCAGACATAGAAGAAATTGCCAAATGATTTTAAGGTAGGTACGTTTAATGAGTTGTTTGATTGTCAATTCTTTTTCCATTTGTATCCTCCTCCCCATACTGTTTTGATGGGATCAATTTGATGAATCTTAAATTTTTGTCTGATTTGATAGATGTATTCAGTAATGGATCGTAGTTGTGCATCAGAGTCTACAGGATAAAGATAATTGTAAAGTTCTTCTATGCTAAATATTCGGTTTTCATTTTTTGCTAAAAGATAAAGTAAATCAAACTCTCTCTTGGTTAATGAAATTCTCTTTGATTGATAATAAACTTCTTGACTATCTCGATAAAAAGTTATATTTGAATCCATCTCTTCTTTAGAGGCGTTGTGAGATCTTTCTTCCCTCCGAAGATGCATTTGAATTCTTGCAATCAATTCCTTTATGCTGAATGGTTTTGTGATGTAATCATCGGCTCCGGCTTGTATTCCTTTTAGTAAATCTTCTTCAAAATCTTTAGCGGTTAGAAATAGAATTGGAGTAGTAATTTGTGAACGAATGGAACGACAGATTTCTAAACCAGAAATAGGCATCATGACGTCAAGTAAAATTAGATCGAATCCAGTAAAGTCACAGATATTAATCTCCTCTATATTTTTACGAGTTTCCACGTGAAAGTTGTTCGCTTTTAATGTATTCGCTATTAATCGTAAGATTTTTTCATCATCGTCAATGGCTAAAATTTTATACTTCATAGTTCCTCCAATTATATGAGCATATTATAGCAAATCTAGAATGCAATTTGTTGAAAATGAAAAAAATAATTATTCTGAGAATTTCCTGATTTTCTCCTGTTATACTTGCTCCAAGTGAAGGTGGAATTTCACTAAAAGTCAGAAAGGAAAAAGAATGAATGATAACAATTCAAAAGCTACATAAGGAATATAATAATAAAATTGTCCTTCAAAACGTGTCTTTCAAAGCCAAAAAAGGTGAGATTACCGGATTGATTGGACCGAATGGATCTGGAAAATCAACTTTAATTAGAATTTTACTTGGTTTAGAAAATAGTCAAATGGGAATGGCTTTGATCGATGGGAAAAAATACTATCAATTGGGAGATAATCCTTTTTGTATTGTTGGATCATTCCTAGATAGTTGTCAACCTTATCCAACTAGAACAGGATTTCAGCATCTTCGGTGGATTGGCTTGGCTTGTGGCGTTGACAAAAATAGGTGCAACGAATGTTTAGAGTTGGTGGGGTTAAGTGAAGCTAAAAATAAAAAAGTAAAAGACTATTCATTAGGAATGAAGCAACGTCTTGGTTTAGCAACAGCCTTATTAGCAAATCCTGACATCTTAATTTTAGATGAACCAATCAATGGACTAGATCCAGAAGGAATACGCTGGGTACGCAATTTTTTGCAGTCTTTTGTCAATGAAGGTAAAACTGTATTAATGACAAGTCATTATATGAGTGAGTTAGAATTAACTGTAGATCATCTGGTTGGTATTTCTAATGGGAAGATTGTTATTGATGCTCCTACCAAAGACATTTTGAAACAGTTTGGATCTTTTGAGGAAGCATATTTTAAGGCGCTCGAAGGGAAAGAAGGTGAATAATATGTTGAAGCGTTCCTTTTTTAGTGACCTCTATAAATATTGTAGTTTACCTACTTTTAAAATTACTTTTTTTCTTATTTTAGGAGTCAGCATATTTTTTTCAATTCAAAATATCCAGGTGATAAATGCTTTAGTAGAAGGAAATGGACAGGCTGTTAACCTTGATCCATCTATGCTATCATCGAATCCAGTCTATACAGTCAGGGATGCTCTCTTATCCTCACCCTACCAAGCAAGTGTTATTTTCTTACCAATCTTAGTTTCACTTGTTTATTCAACCCATTACCAATTTGGTGATGATAATTTTACTCAGTTATTGATTCCTAACTGGAAAGTTCGTCTTACTGGTTTTATTACAAGTTCAGTTGTCTTATCGATATTTTCTACTTTAGTATTTTCTATAGTAAATTTTGTTGTTTTACTCGTTTTTCTAGATTCAACTTTAAGGAATTATTTAGAATTTACTTTGTTTTTAGATGTTACGGTAAGAGTTATGATATTTGCGATCGTTCTTACTTTATTAGCTATACTTTTCGTAATAGTAACGAAAAAATCAGTGACTTCATTAATTGCAGTTGTTTTGTTATTGGTGATCACTTTATCAGGTATTCTAAGAGGAATTTCCTCTAAAATAGAAAATCTCTTGCCTTTGATTGGAGCAAAGGCATTTGCTTTTGGCCGAATTGAAGGGATTCAAACGAGCCAATTATATGGATTTACACTTTTAGTAGTAGAAGGAATCTTGTTCTTGGTATTCATAATGCTTGTAGAAATGATTCGAATGAGGAGGAAGAATGGCAAGAATATTTTTTAGTCTTATTGTCAAAAAATATAGTTTAAAACCCGTGAAGTACCAGATAGCTATACAGTCCCTTTTTATAGGTTTTGTGTGTCTCTTAGGTGTTTTACCAGTTGCAATCAATGATACTGTTGTACAATTATCTATAAAGCAAGCTCTTGTTTTTGCATCAATACTCTCAGTTAGTATTGGGTGTGTTAATGCATTTGTTGAGTTACAATCACACGAAACAAAACTAGTTTATTTGGTAAGTGGAAAAAGGATCTTAAGTTCAATTCGGATCCTGTTCGTAGAATTATGTGATGTAGTACTACAATCAACCTTGTATTTCATTGTACTGCTTGTATGGTTTCATTTTTTTAGTAGCGAAAATGGTGTCAGTTTAGAACTTTTCAGTTTCTATTTGATTGGCTCCATCCAATATTTTTTAATTTCTTACTTTTTAAGTTATTTTTTCAAAAGTCCAATGGGGAGTTTAGCTATTTTGCTGCTATTTCCTATTTTGGTACAACCATTCATAGAAAGAGTAGTGGAACCATTGACTAGTTATCTATTTTATAATATTGTTGCGGATACCATTTTAGGTAGTGCTTCCAATTTTCAACTCTGTATTTACGTTGTTGGATTTGTATGTTCACTTGGGGTAACTCTCTACCTCTTGGTAAGGAATCAAGAAGTTAAGTAGTAAATAAAAATGATACTGATGAGCAAACCTTGCTAATTTTGTATATCATGGACACTGATGTTTATTACGTATTGCATTGTTTTAGAATAAAAGACAAGACTTTCGAAGTAATTGCGAGAGTCTTGTTTAGTTTTCACTCTAATGCGTGTCCAATTAATTATTTTGTAATATGTTGTTTTCCCTTTCATTCCTCATCTCAGAGAATTCTAGTGATTTATGGTAAAATAAGGTCTATATATGTGAGGTCAAAGAGATGATTAATCGAGTAACAGATAACAAATTTAAACTAGTATCCAAATACCAACCGTCTGGGGATCAACCGCAGGCCATTGAACAGTTGGTGGATAACATCGAGGGTGGTGAGAAGGCGCAAATCTTGATGGGAGCAACTGGTACGGGGAAGACCTACACCATGAGCCAGGTTATTGCCCAGGTCAATAAGCCTACCTTGGTCATCGCCCACAATAAAACCCTAGCAGGCCAACTTTATGGAGAGTTCAAGGAATTTTTCCCTGAAAATGCGGTTGAGTACTTCGTATCTTACTATGATTACTACCAGCCAGAAGCCTATGTGCCATCGAGCGATACTTATATCGAAAAAGATAGCTCTGTCAATGATGAGATTGACAAGCTTCGTCACTCCGCAACATCAGCTTTGTTGGAGCGTAACGATGTGATTGTTGTGGCCTCTGTCTCTTGTATCTATGGTTTGGGTTCGCCTAAGGAATATGCCGATAGCGTGGTCAGCTTACGTCCCGGTCTGGAGATTTCTCGTGATAAACTTCTCAATGACTTGGTAGATATCCAGTTTGAGCGCAATGACATCGACTTTCAACGGGGAAAATTCCGTGTTCGGGGAGATGTGGTCGAGATTTTCCCAGCTTCGCGCGATGAACATGCCTTTCGGGTGGAGTTTTTTGGAGACGAGATTGAGCGGATTCGTGAGATTGAAGCTCTGACAGGCCAGGTTCTGGGAGATGTGGAACACTTGGCTATTTTCCCAGCCACTCACTTCGTGACCAATGACGACCATATGGAAGTGGCTATTGCCAAGATTCAAGCGGAACTAGAAGAGCAGTTGAAGGTCTTTGAAAAAGAAGGCAAGCTCTTGGAAGCTCAGCGTCTAAAACAACGGACCGAGTATGATATTGAAATGCTACGGGAGATGGGCTACACCAATGGGGTCGAAAACTACTCTCGTCATATGGATGGCCGGAGTGAAGGAGAGCCGCCTTACACTCTTCTTGACTTCTTCCCAGAAGATTTTCTCATTATGATTGATGAAAGTCACATGACCATGGGACAGATCAAGGGCATGTACAATGGAGACCGCTCGCGCAAGGAAATGCTGGTCAACTATGGTTTCCGTTTGCCATCTGCCTTAGATAACCGGCCACTTCGTCGTGGGGAGTTTGAAAGCCATGTCCACCAGATTGTTTATGTGTCTGCGACACCAGGTGACTATGAGATGGAACAAACCGATACTGTCATCGAGCAGATCATTCGTCCGACAGGTCTACTCGATCCTGAGGTGGAAGTGCGTCCGACCATGGGACAAATGGACGACCTCTTAGGTGAGATCAATGCGCGTGTAGAACGTGGAGAGCGGACTTTTGTCACCACCTTGACCAAGAAGATGGCAGAAGACTTGACCGACTACTTCAAGGAAATGGGGGTCAAGGTCAAATACATGCACTCGGACATTAAGACCTTGGAGCGGACAGAAATTATCCGTGACTTGCGATTGGGTGTCTTTGACGTCTTGGTCGGGATCAACCTTCTTCGTGAAGGGATAGACGTACCGGAAGTCAGTCTAGTTGCCATTCTCGATGCGGATAAGGAAGGCTTCCTCCGTAATGAACGTGGTCTGATCCAGACCATTGGTCGTGCTGCCCGTAATAGTGAGGGTCACGTCATCATGTATGCGGACACCATGACTCAGTCTATGCAAAAAGCCATCGATGAAACAGCCCGTCGTCGGAAAATCCAGATGGCATATAATGAAGAGCATGGCATTGTCCCACAAACTATCAAGAAGGAAATCCGTGACCTCATTTCTGTTACCAAGGCTGTGGCCAAGGAAGAGGACAAGGAAGTGGATATCACCAGTCTCAACCGCCAAGAGCGCAAGGAACTGGTCAAGAAGCTGCAAGGACAAATGCAAGAAGCCGTCGAAGTGCTTGATTTCGAGCTGGCAGCGCAAATTCGCGATATGATGTTGGAAGTCAAGGCCTTGGATTAGATAGGAGGGAAGAATGAAGATTATCATTAAAACAATGGAAACTCCTGAAGAGATAGAAGGAAAATCTCTCGTTCATTGGCAAACGTGGAGAGAGGCTTATGACGATCTTTTACCCGCGGAATATCAGGAGACGATGACATTAGATAGATGTCGTTTCTTTAGTCAAAAGTATCCAGAAAATACCTTGATTGCGATGGATGGAAAGAAGGTCGTTGGATTTATCAGCTATGGAAATTTTTGTGATGAAGCCATTCAAGCTGGTGAAATCATCGCCTTATATGTTTTAAAAGATTACTATGGAAAAGGTGTGAGTAAACATTTAATGCATGCTGCATTTGCTGCTCTCGATCATTTCTCTGAAATTTATTTATGGGTATTGAAAGATAATAAGCGAGCCATTGCTTTCTATCAAAAAATGGGTTTTACTTTTGATGGTCAAGAAAAAATACTTGAACTTGGAAAACCTGTTAAGGAGTTGCGGATGTTGTGTTCTTCAAATAAAAATTCTTAAAGAACGTATCTATCAATCTTTGAACCATTATCAAATAATCAAGTAAAAAATAAAAGAGATAGAATGAACTAAAGAAATGAAGGAGAAGACGAATGAAAATTCTGGTCATCAATGGTCATCCGGATAAGGAAAGTTATTGTCAGGCTATTTTTCAAACCATTGTCGAAACTATTGACTCAAGTCGCCATGAGCTTAAAGTGATCAGTCTCAATGAAGAGGACTTTGATCCGGTCCTTCGCTACGGCTATCGAAAGCGGATGAAGGAAGATTCCTTTATCCTTCGTTCTCAAGAATGGATCCAGTGGGCGGACCACCTAATCTTTGTCTATCCCATCTGGTGGAGCAGTATGCCGAGCCTCATGAAGGGCTGGATCGATCGGGTCTTCACGCCTGGGATTGCTTACTCGGCTAATGATCAGGGCAGCTTTATCTGGAATTACCTCAGAGGCAAGCAATTCAAGAAGTTGCTCAAAGGGAAAACAGCTAGTATATATGCGACCTCTATGGCGCCTACTTGGTGGTACAAGATCTTTTCAGGCCCTCTCAACATTCCAGATAGTTATGGTATTTCTGTCTTAAAGAATGCAGTTTTGAACCACTGTGGGATTAAAACCAAGCGCGTCTGCATCTTGGGTGAAGTCGGTCGGGATGTAAACACCGCTAGCATGCGGCAACACCATCTCCAGAAGGTAGCAGCAGAAGTGAAGAAACTCTGATCCTGTCCTTGTCTTTGTTGGGTGAGTCTAGGTAAGAAGTTGTATTCTAAACGGATGTTGTATAAAATAGGAATAAAATCTATAGGAAATAGGGGAAATAAATATGTTTCTATTTATGTATATGATTTATGTTATCTATTCCATTTCACAACTGAAAAAAGAAGATAAAAGGGTCTCTCTTTTTACGAAGATTGTCGTTTATAGTTTATTGGTTTTATCATTGGTTAAGATCTATTTCGGCTTAGTAGCACTTATATTTTCCCCTTTACCACTCATTGGTTCTTTAGTTTCTTTGGCTCTTGGCGGTATGAGACTCGTTCTTAGAATAGTTATAGCCCTTAGCTTACTTTTGTTGTCGCTAAGTCTATTTTTAGATAGTAAAAAAAATGATCCGGATTCGCCCCTTATAGAACATTGGCTCCGGTTAGGTTATCATTTTCTGTTGATGTTTCTTTAGGAGATCCAGTTTAATCCAATTATTACGAAGGGGAGACCAAACATGAGAAAGTATTTGAACATGTTTCGGATCCTGTATCTGATTCTGTTGCTTTTTGTTCTTGTGAACTTTATATTGAGCTTCTATGGTTATGCCTTTACACCGCTCCTGTGGAATCCCTGGCTGTATCTTGGAGCTGTGACGGCTTTTAGTCACATCTGGTATCGCTTCTATCGAAAACATGCTCCAAATTGGAAGAATCTCGTTAGTGTTCTTTTGAGTCTCTTTGCTAGCCTGATCTTGGTATTTGCTATTGAGCTAGTCTATTCCTTTGATGGCCATGGTCCGGTAACGATTCACTCGGAATATTATTTAAAAGAGAAGTCAATTGTCTTTCAGAGAGGCTCTCTTTTGGATGCCTATGATGAATACCATGAGCTGGTAAATCCCTTTGTGATGAAAAAAGAGATAAAGAAAAAAGTTTATATTGATTAATTGTCAATATCATAGAAAGGAAATATATGTCACGTACAACGCCTACTATACTGTGCAATCTTTGCATGGTCGAAGATCTTGAAAATGGGAAAGTAGTCCTCCAATACCGCTCACCTGAAAAGACTCACTGGGCTGGCTATGCTTTTCCAGGTGGCCATATCGAAGAAGGAGAAAGCCTTGTAGAATCCGTCATTCGTGAAATCTACGAAGAGACAGGACTGACAATTACAAATCCAAAACTGGTCGCAGTCAAAGACTGGCCACAAGATGAGGGCGGCCGCTACATCGTCTTTTGCTACAAAGCGACAGAATTTACAGGCCAGCTCAGATCGTCTGATGAAGGAGAAGTTTATTGGGTTGAGAAGGACCAATTAGAAAGGTTGGACTTATCTTACGACATGCTTCCTCTGCTGGAAGTGATGGAAGACCCAGATTTGTCCGAGTACTATTATCGAAAACGGACAGACGACGACTGGGAAAAATTAAGATTTTAAGCAAAGAGCTAGAGGGATCTAGCTTTTTTTGTTTCTAAGGTGAAAGAAGAAAGAATATTCCATTCGTGCTTGAATCTGCTCAGAAAAAGTACTATAGTATAAGCATAAAATACAATTGTAATCTTTCATACTGTGAATAGAAAGAAGGCAAGATATGAAATTACAATTTAGAATCCTTATAGGAATTTGCTTCTTGATCGGTGCCTTAGTCTTTGCCTTTCAAAAGGAATGGTTATACGCTTTGCTGTTGCTTTTAGTTGGGGCTTCTTACCTTTATAAAGGAGTGCGTCGATGAAGACTGAGTGTTTAAACATCAAGGGGCTAAATGTTTGGTATAAAAAAGACAAGCCCATTATAAAAGACGTGAATTTGCTTGTACCCAATCATTCTGTAGTAGGGTTGATTGGTCGAAATGGAGCTGGGAAGACAACCTTGCTAAAAGCTTTAAGTAGTGTCTTTGATCATCGGCAGTATGCAATTGAGACTGTTACCTTAGAAGATAAGGCGACCTCATTTCATACGAATTTCTATAAGAGCCGCACCTATACAGTTTTTACTGAAAACAATAGTTTTTTAAACTGGGATTTTGTTCATTATTTTAATTTTGTCTGTCGTTTGTATCATCGAAAGAGAGATGAAAAGGTATTGCAGGACCTGATCTCAGGTTTTCATTTTGAAGAATTTCTCAACACCGATATCGGTAGTTTGTCAACGGGAAATAAGAAGAAAGTCTTCCTGATCACAGCTTTCTATCTCAAACCTCCCCTCCTTATTTTGGACGAACCATTTGATGGCCTTGATTTTGATGCGACAGAATTTCTATATGGTTTACTATTGCAGTATAAAGATGAAGGCGCTATTCTGATGAGTTCGCATATTGCAGAGAGTATCGTTCGAGTCTGTGATACAGCTTATTCTATTGAAGGTGGTCACCTAGACGCGATTGAATCGAATTTAGAAGATTGGTTTCATGACGTCAATCGTCAGAGGGGGTAGAGCATGCTACTAGCTATTTTTAGAGATTTGGTGTCTAAAAATCGGTTCTTCTTGTTCTTGACTTCCTTAGCCTTTGCTCTTTATTACCATGTTGTTGGGGCCAAATTTTCTACGAGCTTTCAAGTCTTATTGATCAGTACGGCTATTGTCACTGCTCTATCAACCTTTCAATTGTTGTATTCCTACTTTTCGATGGACAGGGTCCAGGCCTATTACCAGCTTCCTTTGTCTCTCAATCGTTTCAAAGGTTCTTTTCTGACGGTAACCTTTCTTCTCAATTTACTAGAGCGCGTGCTGTTATTGATCCTCTTTTTAGGAGTCAGGTTAGACCTGCTACAATCCTTTAAGCTCGTCCTCCTTTCTCTACTGGTGATACTAAGTGTGTTTTATGTCTTTATCCAGTTCAATACCAGGCCTAGTTTTCTAGGAGGAGTGCTCATTTCTGTAACGACTGTTCTTACAGGATCTTCTTTATGGGTCCAACAAGTGTCCTATATGATCTTACTTTCAGCCTTCATTGCTGTCTTTATTTTTAAAAATGAGGACTTGATCGCGATTTCAAAACATGATCAGCTGCTCGTCGCAAAGAGAAGAAGTGGCAATTATTTTTGGATTTCCTTGTTTCAAGAGCGTTATTTTTCCATCAATTTTGTCTTTACTCTCATCTTCCTCCTTCTCATTCTGATACAGGATTATGAGGCTCCATTAAAAATCATCATCCTTTTAACAATTGCTTCTGTCAATACGCCATTAACCACTCTCATTTCTGCTGATAAAGATTTGATTGATCATGTCAAGTCCCTACCTAAGAGTCGGTTCTTTTACTTGATGTATTACCGTGTATTGCTGACTTATTTCCTATCTGTCAATCTATTTGTAGCTCTGTTATTAAAAATGGTGGTCATGCCTGACTTGGGGATTCTATTTCTACTAGGAGTGATGATTCTAGCAGTAGTTGAAGCTGTTTTGCACTTACTGATTGAAATCTATTTCCCTTTAAGAAAATGGAATTTAAAGAGGGAATGTTGGAAGCACCCAAGAAAATACATTGTTCCTAGTATCGTCTTCTTACTTAGTTGGAGTCTCCTTTTCTGCTTCTAAGGAATTGCCCCTTTGCTTGTATCTGCTTCTTAATTGTAGTATGATAGAGGAGTTGAAAAGATGCTAGAAAAGGTGGCAAGTATATGAAAGATTTTCACTTTGATGCAATTGCTGCATTTGAAAATTATGAAATCGAAAAGATGAGAGATGGCCATGTAGTGGTGACAACCAAGGTCGTGGAATCATCGCTCAACTATTATGGAAATGCGCACGGAGGCTATCTATTTACCCTGTGTGACCAAGTCAGTGGGTTGGTCGTGGTTTCTCAAGGGGTCGATGGGGTGACCTTGCAATCCTCGATTAATTACTTGAAAGCAGGGCGTCTGGGTGATGTCCTCACGATCCATGGCGAATGTGTCCACAGTGGACGGACGACTCGAGTTGTGGATGTCGATATTACCAATCAAGATGGGGCCAATGTCTGCAAGGCAACCTTTACGATGTTTGTTACGGGAGTAAGAGATGAATCCGCACAAGTACGCATTTAAAAACTATATTTTTGATTTTTATGGAACCTTGGTCGACATCGAAACCGATGAGTCGAGTCCCATTTTATGGGATACCATGGCTCAGATTTACCAATCCTACGGGGCAAGTTACACAGGAGAAGGTCTGCGCCTGCGTTATAGAGAGTTGGTGCAACAAGCCGAAGAAGACTTGGCTAAGGAAAAACAAGTTGCCTACCCAGAGATTGATCTGACGGTTATCTTTGTACAATTGTATTTAGAAGGTCATCCAAGTGGGAATAGTGTTGCCCACCTCAAAGAGTGGGGGCGTTTGATTGCGCGGACTTTCCGTGTCCTTTCTCGCAAGCGGTTGGAGCTTTATCCTCATACGAAAGAAGTATTAGAGGATATGAAAGCTGCAGGTTGCCGAATCTTTCTCTTATCCAATGCCCAAGCAGATTTTACCAATCCGGAGATTGATTTGGTTGGTTTGAGAGAGCTTTTCCATGCCATTTACTTGTCGTCTGACACAGGTATTCGCAAACCTCAGCCAGAGTTCCTCTTGGCAGTCATGAAAGAACACCAGTTGAACCCTGAGAAAACTGTCATGGTGGGGAATGACTTTACAACAGATGTCGCTGTTGCCCAAAGTATCGGGATGGAAAGTATCTTGATCAATACCTTCCCTTACTCTGATGCTGAACTGCGCGAGAAGAATCAAGCAGGCGTGCGCGTGATTCGAGATATTCAAGAATTGCAGGAAGATTAAAAAATATCATCTAAGTAGGGAGGCCAAGTCGCCTCCTTTTTTTATGAAAATGCTACAGTCGAGCAGAATTTGTCAAATTTTCGCTTTCATGGTATACTATGAAAGTTAATTTGAATAAGGAGATAAAAATGAATAACTTACCAAACTGTCCAAAATGTAACTCTGAATACGTCTATGAAGATGGAGCGCTCTTGGTATGCCCAGAGTGTGCGTATGAATGGAACCCAGCTGAGGTCGAAGAAGAAGAGGGTGTCGTAGCGATTGACGCCAACGGAAATAAATTGGCTGATGGCGATACGGTGACCTTGATCAAAGATTTGAAAGTGAAGGGTGCACCGAAGGATTTGAAACAAGGGACGCGCGTGAAAAACATCCGTATCGTGGAAGGAGACCACAACATCGATTGTAAGATCGATGGCTTTGGTGCAATGAAGCTCAAATCAGAATTTGTGAAGAAAATCTAAAGATAAGAGGAAGGGCCTAGCCCCTTTTCTTTCAGGAGAATACTATGAAATTCAAACTATTATTTAGCTATCGTTTTCTATTGTTTATCTTAAGTGTACTCGGTGTTTATCTGCAACTGACCAAGCATGGTGGCTTTGGCATGATGCTCTATTACACCATTTTATCTAACATGTTGGTCATGTTCTTTATGGGAGACATGGTTTGGCGCATGGTTCGAGGTCGTTCGACCCAGACCCAAGGCTACCTTCGCATGAAGGGGGCAGTGACTATGGCTATTATGATTACCTTTGTCATCTACCACTTTATGTTGGCGCCTCTGGCGACACCAGAGAAGTTTTATCGTTTGGAAAACTTCCTCTGTCATTACATCGTTCCTTTGATGTTCTTCTTTGATACCCTAGTGATTGACAAATCCAAGCAATACCGTAAGCTCGATCCCTTCCTTTGGACCTTGATTCCACTGGCTTACATGCTCTTTGCCCTTCTCAATGGATTGGTCTTGAAGTGGCCAATTCCAGGTGCAAAAGATAGTCCCTTTGCCTATTTCTTTATCAATGTTAATAAATACGGCTGGGCCTTTGTGGGCAAATGGGTGGTGATCATCTTTATCGCCTATCTCTTAGCTGGCTATGTGCTCTATGGGATCAAAAATATCAAGCGAAAATCGGCTGTTTCTTAGTAAAAACCGAACATTATTCAGACGAAAAGTCGGGTTTTTAAATTTTTTTGAAAAATGTTGAGTTTTTTCTTGCATGTCGTTTGAAACTGTGATATAGTTATCTCAATTAAATAAATCCTTTAATCCTGTCCCGTGAGGCAGGCAAGGAGACTGTGAAAAACAATGGCTAGGACCATAGGGCGAGACTCTATCCTCTTAGACCATCCATTTGCTGAACCTCCTTGAAAAAGGAGGTTTTTCTTTTACAACTAAGGAGGACTGAATGAAAACCAAAGAAGTCGTTGATGATTTGACGATGAAACGGGCCATTACCCGCATCACCTACGAAATCATTGAACGAAACAAAGATTTAAGCCAGATTGTGCTGGTGGGGATCAAGACGAGGGGTGTTTACATCGCTCGCCGGATCCAAGAACGTCTCTCTCAGCTGGAACAAATCGATGTCCCTGTAGCAGAACTAGATACCAAGCCTTTCCGAGATGACATGAAGGCGACAGAAGATACAACGGTTTTACCAGTTGATATCGCTCATAGAGAAGTTATCTTGATCGATGACGTCCTCTATACAGGTCGCACGATACGCGCTGCCATTGACAATCTGGTCAGTCACGGTCGTCCTGCTCGAGTGAGTCTTGCGGTTCTCGTCGACCGTGGGCATCGGGAGTTGCCGATTCGTCCGGACTTTGTTGGGAAAAATATCCCGACAAGTAAGTCAGAGGAAATCATTGTCGAGATGGTGGAGCTAGACGGTCAAGACCGCGTCCTCATCAAAGAAGCTTAAACAAATTGTAAACTATTTGCATTCACATTATAAAAGGAGAATCAACATGTCTGAAAATCAAATCGCTCTTAAAAACCTTGTCTCAATGGAAACTCTTACCAATGAAGAAGTAATGGCATTGATCAAACGTGGGATTGAGTTCAAAAACGGAGCTAAAGCAGCCTACGAAGACCAACATATCATCTCAAATCTTTTCTTTGAACCTTCAACTCGTACCCACAAAGCCTTTGAAGTGGCAGAGTTGAAATTGGGATGTGATCTCCTTGACTTTGATGTGAAGACAAGCTCTGTGAACAAAGGGGAAACACTTTACGATACCATCTTGACCATGTCAGCTCTTGGAGTAGATGTCTGCGTCATCCGTCACCCTGAAGTGGACTACTACAAAGAATTGGTTGAAAGCCCAACGATCACAGCCTCTATCGTCAATGGTGGGGACGGTTCAGGTCAACACCCAAGCCAAAGCTTGCTTGATTTGATGACTATCTACCAAGAATTCGGTCACTTTGATGGCTTGAAAGTTTGTATCGCCGGTGACTTGGATCACTCACGTGTGGCAAAATCAAATATGCAAATCTTGAAACGTTTGGGAGCAACCCTCTACTTTGCAGGTCCAGACGAATGGAGAAGTGCGGAATTTGAAGACTATGGAACCTTCGTCACTATCGATGAAGTCATTGAAGAAGTAGATGTCATGATGTTCTTGCGTGTGCAACACGAACGTCATGATTACGAATCACTCTTCTCTAAAGAAAACTACCATCGTCTTCATGGCTTGACTCAAGAACGTTATGACCGTATGAAAGATACTGCGATCTTGATGCACCCAGCACCAGTGAACCGTGACGTTGAAATTGCGGACCACTTGGTAGAAGCTCCTAAATCACGCATCGTAGAACAAATGACCAACGGTGTCTTTGTCCGTATGGCCATCATTGAAGCCGTCCTTAAAGGTCGCGGTGCAAAATAAGATAACCGACAATTCATTGAAAGGAAAGAAAGAGGACAGAGTAGATCGCTACATGGAATCTGACTTTCCTTTTTTTGAGGAACTATGATAAAATTGGATTAGAATAAAAGAAGGGAGGGGTTCGATGAAACGATTATTGGTCCTAGAGGATGGGACTGTATTTGAAGGAGAAGCCTTTGGTGCAGACCTATATGTGACGGGTGAGTTAGTCTTTACCACAGCCATGACAGGTTATCAAGAATTGATCACGGATCAGGCTTTTAGTGGCCAGATTCTCTCCTTTACCTTCCCGGTTATTGGTGCAGCAGGGATCAATCGGGATGATTCTGAATCCATTACACCCACTTGTTTGGCAGTAGTGGTTCAGCATCTGGTGGAGATGCCGAGCAATTGGCGGCAGCAGATGACCTTGGATGAATTCTTGAAGCGAAAAAAAATCCCTGGTATTGTAGGAATTGATACGAGGCAGGTGGCAAAAATTGTCCGCAAGTATGGACGGATGAAGGCAACTGTCATTAACAAGGGGGATTCGATCGAGCATATCCTGGATCAGTTGCGAGCAACGGTTCTTCCCAAAGACCAAGTGCGTCAAGTCTCGACAAAAACGGCCTATGCTGTACCAGGTTTTGGAAAGAGTATTGCCTTGATTGATCTAGGGGTCAAGCACTCTGTCTTACGCCAGCTGAGTCAAAGGGACTGTAACGTCACGGTCTATCCCTATGATATCTCTTATGATGAACTGATGGAACAGCAGCCCGATGGCGTTATTTTATCCAGTGGGCCTGGCGATCCCCATCAGGTGAAAAAACTTTGTCGCTTGATCAAAAAGCTCAATGGTCAGATTCCGATCTGGGGCATGGGCTTGGGAGCTCAGCTGCTGGCTCAAGCCTACGGAGCTGAGCTAGCTCCCATGGAAGTTGGGCATTTCGGTTTAAATATTCCTGTGCGTGAAATTGCGACTGGAAAAATCGAGATAACCAGTCAAAATCACTTGTATAGTATCGCACGCGATAGCCTACCCCATGATTTATTGGTCACGCATGAAAACGTCAATGACCATAGTATTGAAGCTTTTCGTCATCGTTACCAACCGATTTTAGGGGTTCAATTCCAAGTGGATGCGAGTCCAGGGCCAAGGGAAAATCTCTATTTTTACGATGAATTTTTAGAATTGATTGATGCCAAAATTCACGAAAGTAGAAGGGAGAAGGAATGATGAAACAAAACCAGAAATTGCTTCTCCTTTGTGGAGATTCTTATCAGGATATTAGCCTCTTGGCTGCGGTAAAGGAAGCAGAAAAACTGAATGCCAAGGATGGGGATGCTCTTGTCCTTTACCTGGGCGAAGAAAATGCTATTACACAAGAAGCTGCAGATCAGGTTGTAGTCAGTAAGCTCAAGCTGGATGCTTTTAGAACGACTCTTCTTTCTTATACAGGATCCCGTTTGCTCTTAGCCTTTGCGGATAAACAGATTTTGAACCTCTTGTTTCGATTGGAAGAAACTGGATTTTTCAAAGACGCATCGATTAGGATTATCGGGCCGAGCCTTCAACGTTACCGGACCTTTTATCAGCAGGCGGATCAACGACGCCTCTTTCAAGAGTTAGGCTATCAGGTACCCGCTTCCGCACTGGTTGGTTCTGTTCGAGAAGCCATTGAGTTTTCTGAAGGCATTCAATTTCCTATTATGATCTGGCCAGTAGCGAGTAAGCAAGGGCAGGGTCGAAAGATCGCTCATAACCTGGATGACTTGTGTGAAGCCGTGGAGACGGGACTTTCGGTTTCTCCAAGTCAGCAGTGTTTGCTGGAGTTTTCGACCTATGGCTTTAAGGAACTGGATTTTGTAGTCATGCGGGATCGTGAAGACAATCACTACCTGGTGGCCTCTATTGAAAGCATTGATCCTGTTGGGATTCACTCCAGTGACTCTTACCAATTCATGCCAGCGGTTACCCTGACTGACCGGGAGTTTCAAAATCTTCGTGAAGCGGCGATCCATATCAGTCGCTATCTGAAGCTGACAGGAGCCATTTCCATTAAGTTTGCTCTAGATCCGACGAGCTATGCTTTTTATATCTTAGAGGTTAATCCATTTGCTTCAGATAGTATCTCGATGGCCTCTATGGGCTTGGGCTATTCCTTGTTTGAGCAAGGCGTGCAGCTGCAATTGGGGCGCTCGCTCGAGCATTTGCCTCACCCCTTATTACAGGATCTAAAGGCTGTCTATGAACCCAGTCTAGACTATATTTTCTTTAAGATTCCGATCTTTTCAGATGCTGCACAGAATGCTCGTCTCAATACACAAATTCACTCTTATGGGGCAGTTTATGGATTTGGGAAGAGGATCGATGAAGCTTACCAACAGGCCTTAGAAACCATTAAAGATAAAAAACTGCTGACTGTCTTTCCTGAAGAAATGAGCGATGATGAGTTAATCCAAAAAATAGCTCGTCATATGCCCCATCGGCTCTTCTATATCTTAGAGGCTCTGAAACGTGGTTTTGAGTTTGAGGAACTCTTGGATTTAAGTAAATTATCCCCTATTTATTTGCAGGTCCTAGCCAACTTTGTAGCGATGGAAAAAGGAGCAGAAGTTGCAACAAGCCCAGCCTTTCTTCCGGTTGAGCCATCAGCTGGCTTATATGAGGTCAAAGCGGGAGCAGCCTATTATCTGACCCAAAATGGAACCAATGAATCATTGGGTTTGGACGCGGCTTGTGTCTTGGTGGATGATCTAGAAATCTGTGATGAGCGTTTTTACCAAAAGGTGAGAAAGCAGGCGAAAGAACTGATAGAAAAAGGACAACAGGTGATCTTACTCACCAATCGTCCTTTTACAGAATCTTTGGCAGATAAAGTCTATTATCTTCCTATTAATGAGACAAGCCTTCACCTAATTCAGACCATTGATCAGGTCAAAGATATTGTCAAGCTTTCTAACCTACAATAAAGGATCCGGACAATCTATCCGAATCCTTTTTGTTACTTATTTTTTGGTCACAATACCGATAATGGTATCAACTGCGCGTTCCATGGTTTGGAGGCTAACGTATTCAAAGCGACCATGCATATTTTCACCACCGGCAAAGATATTTGGTGTTGGAATCCCCATAAAGGAAATTTTAGATCCATCTGTACCACCGCGGATCGGTTCAATGATTGGAGTGATTCCAAGATCTTCCATGACTTCCTTAGCTAGGGTAATCGGTGTCATATCTTTTTCAATCACTTGCTTCATGTTATAGTACTGGTCTTTGAGGGTGAGGAGAACGCGTTCACTACCGAGTTCCGCATTCATCTGATCGGCAATAGATTTCATGAGGTCTTTGCGTTTTTCAAAACTTTCAGTTTCAAAGTCCCGAATGATGTAGCTGGCACTTGCTTCCTCGACAGTTCCATCGATGTTCATCAAGTGGTAGAAGCCTTCATAGCCTTCGGTTAATTCTGGACGTGCTCCTTCAGGGAGTTTGTTATGGAAATCAATGGCCAATTGAAGAGCGTTGATCATTTGACCTTTGGCTGTACCTGGGTGGACATTGCGTCCTTTGAAGGTAATTTCAGCTCCAGCTGCTGAGAAGGTTTCGTATTGAAGCTCTCCAAGAGGACCACCGTCGACAGTATAGGCAAAGTCTACGTCAAAATCCTCTGCATCAAATTGATCTGCGCCGACTCCGATTTCTTCATCTGGACCAAAGCCGACACGGATCTCTCCGTGTTTGATTTCAGGATGCGCTGTCAGATATTCGATAGCCGTCATAATTTCAGCTATACCAGATTTATCATCTGCACCCAGAAGAGTAGTACCGTCCGTCGTGATCAAGGTTTGTCCCTTGTAGTTGTTCAAATGAGCAAAATCAGCTGGATCCAGTGTGAAACCAGAATCCCCTAGAGCAATGACACCCCCATCATAATTCTCAACAATTTGTGGATTGACATTTTCCGCATTGAAGTCAGCGGTGTCCATGTGAGAGATAAATCCAATCTTGCGTGTAAAGCTTGGATCATTAGCTGGAAGTGTCCCAATGGCATAGCCGTTTGGCAAATAGTAGACGTTTTGAAGACCCACGCGTTTCATCTCAGGGATCAAGACGTTGGTTGCAAAATCAACTTGTGATTGGGTACTTGGAGTGGTTGTAGAGTTTTCGTCTGAACGTGTGTTAACTTTTACATAGGTAATAAAACGGTCCAACAGATTTGCGTATTTCATAATCATTCTCCTTTTTCAGTTTCAATTAATTTGTGAATAGCATGGGCCACACCATCCTCATCATTGGTCAAGGTGATGAAGTCAGCTATTTCCTTGACAGCAGCATTGCTATTTCCCATAGCGACGCTATAGCCAGCAAAACGAAGCATCTCAAGGTCATTATTGGCATCTCCAAGAGCCATAACCTGGTCTCGACTGTAGCCTAATGTTTTGCTTAATGCTTGTAAAGCAGAAGCCTTGCTCGCACCTTTTGGAAGGATTTCAAATAGGATATTCTGTGAACGAACAGTATTAAAATCAGCTTCTAATGCAGCCTCGTGCTGAGCTTGAAAGGCATCAATAGCAGAAGGATCCCCCACATACATAGCTTGAAAAATAGGAACAAGGTTGGGTAGATCCTCTTCTGAGACAGGTGTCGGTTTACTATTTACGATGCCGGCATCCATCGTAACCAGTTCACTGGCTTCAGGTGCGACTACTAGGTAATGATCCATGTCGAATAAGGTCAGCTGGACGTCTGAATCTTTCGTCAAAACATGCAACCGGTGCATGTCCTCAAGGCTTAATTCTTCCTTGCCAATGATCTCCCAATTCTTAGTCGACAAGGTTGTACACCCGTTATTGATAATCATATAGTAGTTACCATCAGGTAGTCCAATCTCTTCAAAGATAGGACGTACACCTGCTAAGGGGCGCCCCGTACAGATCACAATGTCATAACCGGCTTCATGGGCCCGGTGAAGTGCTTCAATATTTCCTTTGGATAAACTCTTGTCCTCGTGTAAGAGGGTGCCATCCAAGTCAATCGCTATTAATTGAATCATTTGATTTCCTCCAAATCAAGAGGAACAAAGCCATCAATCACTTTTCCAATCACCCCAGGTTCCTCATCTAGTGGAATGATTTGATCACTATATTTCTTATTGAGGGAAACCAGTCGAATACCGTTGGCCTCACGAAAGACACGTTTGATCAACGTTTGTCCATCAAAATCAATGGCATAAATTGCCCCTGCTTGATCATAATAGGTTTGCTTGATTAACACAACGGCACCTTTTTCGTATTTAGGCTCGAGGGAATCCGTATGAATCCAAAAAGCCAAATCGTAAGGAATCTTTTGATCAAACCAGACGATATCAGCTTGTTTCTGATTTTGATAAGCTGCAAAAGAATCATAGACAGAATAAGAGTGGTATTGCTTTTCAATTTTCTGTCTTTCTTTCTGATGGGTCAAGAGACTCTTTCCGTAAGAAAGAAGATTTTCTTGATTTCCTTCATCGAGCTGTTTATACAATCGTTCAATCTCTGAATCAATGACTACAAAATCATTGCGCAATCGAGGGTCAATATCAGCAACTGCTACCTGGAAAAAGGCTGCAATCTTCTCTAAATTTTCGGGAACGGGAAGAGAAGTTCCTTTTACATATCCAGTCAGGGTACTTGCAGGGATTCCAGTAATACGAGATAATTCGATCTGCTTTTTCCCTTGTTCTTTCAGTAATTCTCTAATCTTTTCCGATATAATCCGTAATGCCTCTTTGTCTTGAGGGCTTGCTTTTCCACGACCTCTGGCCAACGTACTCACCTCCTTGTATTTACCCTTACTATTATAATGAATTAAATCGAAAAAGTAAATAGAAATCCCTGAGAAATGCGAAAAAAGATGAATTTGATCTAAATCGGATTTTCATTTTGAATTTTATCAGATATTCCTTTACTTTTTGAGGAAAATGATCTAAGATAATACCATAGGGTTCATGGAGGTGGAGCTATGATTCGTACTGTTCAAGTCAAAGATGCAGGTCAAATTAGAGATTTATGTCACCAAGCATTGGGGTATGATTCGACCCTTGAGAAAGTGGCAGCTCAGATCAATAAATTTAATTCGCCTGATTCGGGTCATTTTTGCTTTGTTTATGAAGAGGAACAAACAGGAAATATTCTTGGTTATGTGGAAGCGGAAGTCTATGAAAGCCTCTATAGTGATGCTGGTTTAAATATTTTGGGTCTTGCGGTTTTTCCATCTGCACAAGGACGTGGGATCGGTCGCCAATTGATGGAGCGAGTTGAAGAACTTGCCAAAAGCAAGCATTATGCTTTTATCCGTTTAAATTCTGCCTCTCATCGAAAAGAAGCTCATCTCTTTTACGAACGAATAGGCTATGAGGGTAATAAAACGCAGAAGCGATTTTTGAAAATAATGAATTAAGATAGGCAAAGGCCTATCTTTTTTGTTATAATGAAGAGTACGATTAAATTTACTAGGAAGATGATTATGCCAAATTTTGAAGAATTAAAAAAACGACAAGAGAAGATTCGGAACTTCTCGATCATCGCCCATATTGACCATGGAAAGTCAACCTTGGCCGATCGAATTTTAGAAAAAACCGAAACCGTGTCTAGTCGGGAGATGCAAGCCCAACTTTTGGACAGCATGGACCTGGAACGGGAGCGTGGGATTACCATCAAGCTTAATGCCATCGAGTTGAACTACACGGCTAAAGATGGGGAAACCTATATCTTCCACTTGATTGACACACCAGGACACGTGGACTTTACCTATGAGGTTTCGCGGTCGCTCGCTGCTTGTGAGGGGGCCATTCTCGTAGTGGATGCCGCTCAAGGGATTGAAGCTCAGACCCTAGCCAATGTCTACTTAGCGCTGGACAATGATTTGGAAATCCTTCCAGTCATTAACAAGATTGACTTGCCAGCTGCAGATCCAGAACGGGTGCGCACAGAAGTAGAAGATGTCATCGGCTTGGATGCTAGTGAAGCTGTCCTAGCCTCTGCCAAAGCTGGTATTGGGATTGAAGAGATTTTGGAGCAGATCGTTGAGAAAGTTCCAGCACCGACTGGGGATGTTGAAGCCCCTCTTCAAGCCTTGATCTTTGACTCTGTTTATGATGCCTATCGTGGGGTAATTCTTCAGGTCCGTGTGGTCAATGGAATGGTTAAACCAGGCGATAAGATCCAGCTCATGAGCAATGGCAAGACCTTTGATGTCACAGAAGTTGGGATCTTTACTCCTAAAGCAGTCGGCCGTGATTTCCTTGCGACGGGAGATGTTGGCTATATTGCGGCCTCTATCAAGACTGTTGCGGATACCCGTGTCGGGGATACGGTGACTCTAGCGACTAATCCGGCAAGTGAGCCCCTACATGGATACAAGCAAATGAACCCAATGGTCTTTGCCGGTCTTTACCCAATCGAATCTAACAAATACAATGATCTTCGGGAAGCTTTGGAAAAATTGCAATTGAATGACGCTAGTCTTCAATTTGAACCAGAAACTTCTCAAGCCCTTGGTTTTGGTTTCCGTTGTGGTTTCTTGGGTCTCCTTCATATGGACGTTATCCAGGAGCGCTTGGAGCGCGAGTTCAACATTGACTTGATCATGACAGCACCGTCTGTTATCTACAAGGTCAATTTGACAGATGGAGAAGCACTGGATGTCTCAAACCCTTCTGAGTTTCCAGATCCAACCAAGATCGCTTCGATCGAAGAACCGTATGTCAAAGCACAAATCATGGTGCCACAAGAGTTTGTCGGTGCTGTGATGGAATTGGCCCAACGCAAACGTGGGGACTTTGTGACCATGGACTACATCGATGAAAATCGGGTTAATGTCATCTATCAAATCCCACTAGCGGAAATTGTCTTTGATTTCTTTGATAAATTGAAATCCTCTACTCGTGGCTATGCAAGCTTTGATTACGAGTTGTCTGAATACCGTCCTTCTAAATTGGTTAAAATGGATATCCTTCTCAATGGCGATACCGTCGATGCCCTCAGCTTTATCGTTCACAAGGACTTTGCCTATGAACGTGGTAAGTTGATTGTTGAGAAACTCAAGAAGATTATCCCTCGTCAACAGTTTGAAGTGCCTATCCAAGCAGCGATCGGTCATAAGATCGTAGCCCGTACAGATATCAAGGCCCTTCGTAAGAACGTCTTGGCCAAGTGTTATGGTGGGGACGTCTCACGGAAACGCAAGCTTCTTGAAAAACAAAAAGCTGGTAAGAAACGGATGAAGGCCATTGGATCTGTAGAAGTACCACAGGAAGCATTCTTATCTGTCTTGTCAATGGATGAAGAATAACAATTAGAGAGTGGGACAGGAATCGGTAATTCGTTAGAATTC
>NZ_JAPVYQ010000019.1:0-35872 GCF_041431935.1 Streptococcus sp. 27098_8_99
AAGAAGTCTTGATCCCAACTTGGTCCGACAAGAACTGGCAAGATGATCTAGTATGGCACAAAGCAGTCCGTCAAAGTGATGGCAGCTACCGAGCAACTATCAAAGCCTCAGACCATAAAAATGAAGATGGTAAATACCATGTCCATGTTTATTATGTAGATCAAAATAACCAACGAAGCTATATTACAGAAACTACGACAGAAGTGCGTCAAGCCCGTCTTTCTGGCACGATCCTAATTCAAAACAACAACAAGGATACAGGTACTTTTGACGTCATCATCAAGGATGTCTACAGTCCTAAAGGGGTGCAGACTGTGCAAGTTCCTACTTGGTCTGATAAGGATGGCCAAGATGATATTCGCTGGTATGAAGCAACACGCCAAGCGAACGGAGATTACAAGGTATCTGTGAAGGCTAGTGACCATAAAAATTCCACTGGGAAGTACTTTATTCACCTATACTACATTCAGAATGATGGTTCACTAATCGGTGTTGGTGGTACTAGTACAGAAGTTGAATTCCGTAATGCAAAGATTAAGACACAGGCCTACATCAAGGATGTGAATTCGAATAACGGTACTTATACAGTAGTGGTTGATCAAGCACCTCAAGGGCGTCAAATTAAGAATATTCGTGTTGCTGCTTGGTCTCAAGCTCATCAAGAAAATCTCTACTGGTATGCAACAGCACCTTATGGTATGCACACAGAAGTCCAGGTTTCTGCAGCAAATCACCAATACCAGAAAGGGAACTACACAACTCACGTCTATGTGGACTATGTGGATGGTGGAGTGGAAGGCTTTAACCTTGGCCAAACAGCTCTTTCACCTCGTGTGACGGCTGACCAAACAGCGTACAACCCTCGTGTTTCTAATGGGCAACGAGATCGTATTTTACGAGCTGCAGCAAGTCTTGTCGGTGTTCGTGGCGGAAGTGCGGCTCATCATCAATTGGTCAATGATTACAATAGCGTACGTCCCCTACCAGTTGGATACGCTGTGAAAAATTCTGATGACTGGTGTGACGTCTTTGTCACAACAATTTTTCAGCGGGAAGGTTTGAGTGGTTTGATTGGCCGTGAATGTGGAGTCGAACGTCACATTCAGATCTTCAAACGCTTGGGCATTTGGAATGAAAATGGTGCTTCTACACCAAAAGCAGGGGATATCATCACCTTTAACTGGGATCAAGATAGTCAGCCAAATAATGGTTTCGCGGATCACATCGGAATTGTCGAGAGTGTCTCAAATGGGATCATTCATACCATTGAAGGAAACTCTGGAAACCAAGTTCGTCGTAATACCTATCGGATCGGACATGGCAATATTCGTGGATTTGCAAGTCCTCGCTATCGATAACAAAGAAAAGAAGCCATAGGCTTCTTTTTTCAATCTTTCAACCCTTCTTCAAAACTCTTGGAAGGCGCCTCAACTTGTATGGTTTCAAGCGTTAATGGATTGGTGAAGGTCAAGCGATGGGCATGGAGCATGAGTCGCTCTCTACGCGCAGGATTGTAGAGAGGATCCCCGACAATCGGGTGCCCATGATGGGAGAGATGAACGCGGATCTGATGGGTACGGCCCGTCTTGAGCTGGCATTTGACCAGGCTGTTGCGCCCGATTTTTTTCAGTTGCGTCACCTGGGTTTCTGCGTACTGCCCCTTGCGTGGATCGACCAGGCGCTTGCGCCGATCATGGCGATCACGTCCGATTTTATCCTTGTAGATGATGGTCTTTTGCGCTAAACTTCCTTGGATCAAGGCCCAGTATTCGCGTTGGATTTTTTTATCTTCCAAAATGCGGTTGAGAATAGGCAGGATAAAAGGATTCTTGGCAAATAGAATCGCTCCGCTGGTTTCCTTGTCTAGGCGGTGCACGACGTAGCAGGTGGATCCAACATAGCTGGAAACATGGTTGAGAAGAGCAATTTCCATCGGTTCGTTGGCATGGGTTTTCATGCCTTCGGGCTTATTGACGATGATGACGTGCTCATCCTGATAGAGTTCTTCGACCAGACTCGGATCTCCTTCTAGGAGCGCTTTTTCAGGGTAATCGTCTGCGTCAAAGATCAGTTGGATCTGATCCCCTTTTTGAACGGGGCTCTGCCAGTTGATGGTCTCTCCATTCACCAAGACGTGTTTTTTGACCCGTAAAAAATGCCGGATCTTACGGGGGATGAGGAAGTAGTCTTCAAGGAGCTCTTTCACAGTCATTTGGGGAAAGGATTGTGGAATGGTAAATTGATAGTTCATGACCCTATTGTAGCAAAATCTAAGCTTAAAGAAAACTAAATGAGAAATAGCGAGGAGCTATCTTTTCTTGCTAGGACAAGGATAAGGTGTTACAATAACAGGTATGAATAGAATGAAAGAATTATTTGAAAACCTGATCACTTTTTTTAGAAAGGATCATCCGCCCAAAGCGGTGGCAGAAGAAGTGCCCGACACGGAATTGCCGGAAGAGACAGTGGAGCCAACTTATAGTCGCTCAGGCAAGCACAGAAGCAAGCCTCTCTCTCAGCACCCCTTCCGTCGTTTTTGGCGCCGATTCCATTTGACCAAGATTCTCCTGATCATTGGGCTAGGCTTTAGTCTCTTGACAGGGGGCTATCTCTTCTACCTTGCTAAGACGACCAACGTCAAGGATTTGCAGAATGCACTGAAGGCGACTACCATTATCTATGATAAGAATGGGGACCAGGCGGGAAGTTTGACCGGGCAAAAAGGAACCTATGTCGAACTCGATGCCATTAGTGAGAATCTGCAAAATGCCGTGGTCGCAACAGAGGACCGGAGCTTTTACAAGAATAGCGGGATCAACTATGGTCGCTTCTTCTTAGCGATTTTGACCCTGGGTCGCTCAGGTGGTGGGTCAACCATCACCCAGCAGTTAGCCAAGAATGCTTACCTGTCTCAGGATCAGACGGTGGAGCGTAAGGCCAAGGAATTTTTCCTAGCGCTTGAAATCAATAAGAAATACAGTAAAAAAGAAATCCTCACCATGTACCTCAACAATGCCTATTTTGGAAATGGGGTTTGGGGAATTGAGGATGCATCCAAGAAGTATTTTGGGGTTTCAGCCAGTCAATTAAGCTTGGATCAGTCTGCGGTACTTGCCGGGATGCTCAAGGGACCTGAGATCTATAACCCGCTCTATTCAGTAGAGAATGCGACCAATCGCCGCAATACGGTTCTCCAAAATATGGTGGCGGCTGGTTATATTGACCAGAAAACGGCTGATCAGTCGGCTGCTGTCGATATCCATGGTCAGCTGGTCGATGCCTATGAAGGCAAGTTGGAGGATTACCGCTACCCATCCTATTTTGATGCGGTCATCAATGAAGCGGTCAATGAATATGGCCTGACCGAAGAAGACATTGTCAAAAATGGCTACCGGATCTACACAGAGCTGGATCAAAATTACCAAGCAAGCATGCAGGTGATCTATGACAATACGGCCCTCTTCCCAGTCGCGGAAGACGGCACGCGCGCGGAGTCTGGTAGTGTCGCCCTCGATCCTAAAACCGGAGGGGTTCGGGCCCTCGTAGGGCGTGTCGGAAGCGATCAAAATCCAGGTTTCCGTACCTACAACTACGCTACCCAGGCTGCCCGTAGTCCAGGATCAACCATCAAACCTTTGGTTGTCTATAGCCCAGCTGTTGCTGAAGGTTGGTCGACCAATAAGGAATTGGACAATAGTACCACCCAATATGGAAGCTATGAGGTTAATAACTATGCGGGAATCCAGTCGAGCCCAACGGTACCGATGTACCAGGCCTTGGCAGAATCCCTTAACCTTCCAGCTGTAGCGACCGCTAATGATTTGGGTCTCGATACGGTCTTTGAATACGGGAAAAAATTCGGACTCAACATGGACAAGGTGGACAAGTCGCTTGCCGTTGCCTTGGGAGCTGGTGTGACAACCAATCCGATGCAGATGGCTCAGGCCTATGGAACCTTTGCTAACGGCGGGGTCATGAATGATGCTCACCTCATTACCAAGATCGAAAATGCAAGTGGCCAAGTGGTCAAGAGCCACAGCCAGAAATCAACCCGAGTGCTTAGTGGTTCAACGACAGATAAGATGACCAATATGATGTTGGGAACCTTTAGTAATGGTACAGGGGTTAACGCTGCGCCTTATGGCTATACCATGGCAGGGAAAACCGGTACGACAGAGACCAGCTTTAACAAGGACCTCTCTGGAGACCAATGGGTGATCGGCTACACGCCAGATGTGGTCATCAGTCAGTGGCTTGGTTTCCCAACGACCGATGAAAATCACTACCTGACGGACAGTAGTGCTGGAACGGCATCTGAGATCTTCCGCAATGTTGCCAACAGTGTTCTGCCTTATACAGACGGTACCCAGTTTGACTCGGTGAAGAACTCTTATGCTGAAAATGGCATTGCGCCAGTCGGAGAAGAAACGACAGAAACAGATAGCAAAGAAGACAAAGGTTTCTTTGAGGATGTCAAAGAAAAGGCGTCGAATATGGTCGATGATGCGAAAAAAGCAATCGACGAGGCCGATATCCCAGGAAAAGCGAAAAACGCTTGGGATACCTTCAAAGGCTGGCTTGGTTTCTAATCAAAAAACGATTCAGAGGAATTTCTGAATCTTTTTTTGCAGATTGAAGACAAAGTCTTCTTAGAAACTTTTCTCACGGCGGAAAGTTTCTGTTGAAATGATCCTAATAGTATTAATTATTTTAATTTTTCAACATCACTTAAGTTGTTTTATGTAAAATGCAATTTGTCTATATTCTAAAAGATCTATTCAGAAGGATTTCTGAATAGACCTTTGTTTAAAGTTCACTATCTGACAAGCTAAAGGTATCGCCGTGTTGCAAATCTCCATACTGGTAGCCCCGTTTGAACCAGCGCATGCGCTGTTCCGAAGTTCCGTGGGTAAAGCTATCTGGTACCGAGTAGCCGTAAGCTTGCTCCTGGAGAGTGTCGTCGCCGACTGCATGAGCCGCATTCATAGCTTCTTCGATATCGCCGATATCTAGAAGATTTCGGTCTTGAATGGAGCGGGCCCAGACGCCGGCTAGATAATCTGCTTGTAGCTCAATGCGGACGCTGATGGCATTTCGTTCCTTTTCAGAAAGACCTTGTTGCATCCGATGGTATTTGCCAAGGATTCCCAGCTCGTTTTGTACGTGGTGGCCGACTTCGTGGGCAATCACGTAAGCCATGGCAAAGTCCCCACTTGCCTTGTATTTGGTTGTTAATTCTTTGTAGAAGCTCATATCCAAATAAATCTTTTTGTCGGTTGGACAGTAGAAGGGACCAGCCGATGCTTGCCCAACCCCACAGCCTGTCTTTGTCCGTCCGGTATAGAAGACTAGTTTGGGCTCCTGGTAGGTCCGTCCTTCAGCTTGAAAGACCTTGTGCCAATGATCTTCTGTTGTCCCAAGGACTTTGCTGACGAACTCAGCATCTGCATCGTCGACATGGGTCTTGTTGGTGCGCGTGACTTGGGTGGACTGGTAAGGTTGAGAAGAAGTCCCATTTCCAAATAGACCCCCAAGGCTAGCACCACCACCTCCTAGAAGAACCAGAAGAAGGATGAGGACGATCTTACTCTTGAAGCTACCAGGCGATAGCAAAATTTGTAAAATGCCCCCGCCAAGGTTACTGTTGCCTGAAGATTGGGAGTAGCTTTGCCCCCTGCGGTCTTCGATATTTCTACTTTCTTTTAGGTTATCACTTTTCATATTCGTCTCCTTTTGTTTTATTTTACCAAAAATGAGGAGAAAACCAGTGGGATAACACTTTAGATTTGCTTTTTTCTGGACACTAGATTTTCTATTCTTGTCAAAACGTGGAAAACTTGCTATAATGGGGTGAACGGAGGCGTTATGGCATTAAAAAAAGCAAGTCTAGCGTGTACGGTTTGTGGGTCACGCAATTACTCCATTAAGTTGAGTGGGACGCCAAAACCAACACGTCTAGAAGTCAATAAATTCTGCAAGCATTGCAGCAAGTATACCATCCATAAAGAAACACGATAGGAGAGAGTTGTGAAATTCATTAAAGATATTTTCGTCTTACTAAAAGATACAACTTGGCCAAATCGCAAGGAAAGATGGAAAAACTTTATCTCAGTGATTGAGTACACCGCTTTCTTTGTAGCATTGATTTATTTGTTCGACAAAGTCATTGCACGCGGCCTATTGCACATGATCAATTTCTTTTAAGAAAAGAAGCCAGGCGGGATCCCAAGGGTCCTGCTTTTTCTGGTCTTTTCTAAAAAATAAATCAGCAAACCTCTTTGCATTCCTGCAAAATGTGGTATAATGAAGCTAGGAAAAGGAAAGCCAAGAGGCTTTTTTTAGTATGTTCACAAAAGCTCGAGCAGGCTAAACAGAAAGAAAGGATACCCAAATGGACAGTTTTGATAAAGGCTGGTTTGTACTACAAACCTACTCAGGATATGAAAACAAGGTAAAAGAGAATCTTTTGCAACGTGCGCAAACTTACAATATGTTAGAAAACATCTTGCGTGTAGAGATTCCAACTCAAACCGTACAAGTTGAGAAAAACGGTAAAACAAAAGAAATCGAAGAAAACCGCTTCCCAGGTTATGTCTTGGTAGAAATGGTCATGACAGATGAAGCTTGGTTTGTCGTTCGGAATACACCGAACGTTACTGGTTTCGTCGGATCACACGGGAACCGTTCAAAACCAACTCCATTGTTGGAAGAAGAAATCCGCAGCATCTTGCTCTCTATGGGTCAAACTGTTCAAGAGTTTGATTTGGATGTCAAGGTGGGCGACACAGTTCGCATCATCGACGGTGCCTTCACAGACTATACTGGTAAGATCACTGAAATTGATAACAACAAGGTGAAAATGGTCATTTCTATGTTCGGTAACGATACAGTTGCAGAAGTGAATTTGAACCAAATTGCAGAATTGTAAGAAAGAGAGAGTGGGACAGAAATCGGTAATTCGTTAGAATTCGATTTCGTCGTCCTACCTCCGCACAGTTGAGTAGGGCTGTAAAAGCTGATGAAATCAGCGTAGTAGAGCCCACTCAACCACTGCGTCTTGCTTGACAATCCAAAAATAATTGAGAGGCTAGGACTTTTGTCCCAGCCTCTTTTGATTGCTTATTATTGATTTTTATCTAGGCCAGTGATCTTTTTTAACTGCTTGGTTTCTGCAGCAGACGTAACATTGAAGATCTTGTTTCCTTGTGTAGAGAAGCTAGATTCGTCCCCGTTGCTATCTTTATAGACATAGCTGGTCCCATTTTCTGAACGCATAATGGCATAGGGTTTTCCGAGACGTTCGAGGGCCGTTTTTGGTGTATCGGATTTGGAAATGCTGCCAGTAGACTGGTGGTTGGCATCGCCCCCTCTTAGTCGGAAGGTGATATCTGTTAACACATTATTGCGGAAGAAAGCCATGATATCGCCATTGTCTGTTGCCCAAACATTGACCCCATCGCCAGGATTCGCACTGTCTGTACTACTTACGGGTTGACCAAAGGCTGCAACTACGTCATCGTAACTGCTTCTTTCTTTTGGCCCACCAACCTCTTGTCCATCTTCGGTTCTTAATACAAAACCGGTGGTAGGGTGGAGGTTCTTGAGCTTTTCAATCTCAGGAATGGATGCAGCTCCTGGCACATATTGGAGAGATGCGCCATCATCTGGATCCAAGCTGAAACGGCCTGAAAAATCATCTGAGCTACTGCTGTCTGAAGAGGTGCTCGACGATTTACTAGATGATGTTTTGGTAGAAGATTGTTTGATCGGTTTTCTAGAACTAGAAGCTGTTTTTGCTGGTTGCGCAGAATTGGCAGGAGAGCAAGCGGCTAGTGTCACTAGTGAAAGAAGGCCGATCGTAAAGAAACGAATGTTTTTCATAAATACCCTTTCTAATGTGCTTCGCCGATCAGGCGAGGTTTTATTATATCAATAATCAAGGAATGGAGCAAATGGCAACAAAAAACCCCCCTATTGCTAGGGGAATTTTTAAAAGATAAAAGATGATAAAAAATTTTATTATCAAGGCGGTAGACGGATTTGAACCGACGATCAAGCTTTTGCAGAGCCGTGCCTTACCACTTGGCTATACCGCCATAACATATAATATTGTAACCTAAAAATAAAGATAGGTCAAGAAAAACTTTTTGCTTCAAATCATTGCAGATGGAGAATGCTGAAAAAATCTCTCAAATAGCTTGCGAATTCTAGTGATTTCTGCTATACTTATAGAGTTGTCTAAGACAGCAAATACTCATCTCGGATCCATTGTGGCACCGTTGCCCTTGTGGTCGTGCTGCAAGTTGACGTCTGAGAGAGGAGAAAAAAACAAAAAAGGAGAAACTACTCATGGCAGTAATTTCAATGAAACAACTTCTTGAGGCTGGTGTACACTTCGGTCACCAAACTCGTCGCTGGAACCCTAAGATGGCTAAGTACATCTTCACAGAACGTAACGGAATCCACGTGATCGACTTGCAACAAACTGTAAAATATGCAGACCAAGCATACGACTTCATGCGTGATGCAGCTGCAAACGATGCAGTGATCTTGTTCGTAGGTACTAAGAAACAAGCTGCTGATGCTGTTGCAGAAGAAGCTGTTCGTGCAGGTCAATACTTCATCAACCATCGTTGGTTGGGTGGAACTCTTACTAACTGGGGAACAATCCAAAAACGTATCGCTCGTTTGAAAGAAATCAAACGCATGGAAGAAGATGGAACTTTTGAAGTTCTTCCTAAGAAAGAAGTTGCATTGTTGAACAAACAACGCGCTCGTCTTGAAAAATTCTTGGGCGGTATCGAAGACATGCCTCGTATCCCAGACGTAATGTACGTTGTGGATCCACATAAAGAACAAATCGCTGTTAAAGAAGCTAAGAAATTGGGTATCCCAGTTGTAGCGATGGTCGACACAAACACTGACCCAGATGATATCGATGTTATCATCCCAGCGAACGATGACGCTATCCGCGCTGTTAAATTGATCACTGCGAAAATGGCTGACGCTGTTATCGAAGGACGTCAAGGTGAAGACAGTGTTGCTACAGTAGAAGCTGAATTGGCAGCTACTGAAGGTCAAGCTGATTCAATCGAAGAAATCGTTGAAGTTGTAGAAGGCGACAACGCTTAATTCATTCAATAAGTAACGAACCTAAGAGGGCAGGGCTCAGCCCGACCCTCTTATTTTATTAAAAAAATATAGGAGAACAAAAATGGCAGAAATTACAGCTAAGCTTGTAAAAGAATTGCGTGAAAAATCTGGTGCCGGTGTCATGGACGCTAAAAAGGCATTGGTTGAAGTTGAAGGTGATATCGAAAAAGCGATCGAATTGCTTCGCGAAAAAGGTATGGCTAAAGCAGCTAAGAAAGCTGACCGTGTTGCTGCTGAAGGTTTGACTGGTGTTTATGTCAATGGTAACGTTGCAGCAGTAGTTGAAGTAAACGCTGAAACTGACTTCGTTGCGAAAAACGCTCAATTCGTTGAATTGGTAAACGCAACAGCGAAAGTCATCGCTGAAGGTAAACCAGCTAACAACGAAGAAGCTCTTGCTTTGACAATGCCTTCAGGCGAAACTCTTGAAGCTGCATACGTATCTGCAACAGCTACAATCGGTGAAAAAATTTCATTCCGTCGTTTTGCCTTGCTTGAAAAAACAGATGCACAACACTTCGGTGCTTACCAACACAACGGTGGACGTATCGGTGTTATCTCTGTGATCGAAGGTGGAGACGAAGCACTTGCTAAACAAATCTCAATGCACATTGCTGCGATGAAACCAACTGTTCTTTCATACAAAGAATTGGATGAACAATTCGTGAAAGATGAATTGGCACAATTGAACCACGTCATCGACCAAGATAACGAAAGCCGTGCAATGGTTGGTAAACCAGCTCTTCCACACTTGAAATTCGGTTCAAAAGCACAATTGACTGACGAAGTGGTTGCTCAAGCTGAAGAAGATATCAAAGCTGAATTGGTAGCTGAAGGTAAACCAGAAAAAATCTGGGATAAAATCATCCCAGGTAAAATGGATCGCTTCATGCTTGACAACACTAAAGTTGACCAAGCTTACACTCTTCTTGCACAAGTTTACATCATGGATGACAGCAAGACAGTGGAAGCTTACCTTGAATCAGTAAATGCTTCAGTAGTTGAGTTTGCTCGCTTTGAAGTTGGTGAAGGTATCGAAAAAGCAGCTAATGACTTTGAATCAGAAGTTGCAGCTACAATGGCAGCGGCTCTTAACAACTAAGAATACAAAAAAAGAGGTTTCGATGGGAACCTCTTTTTTGTAAGATAAAGTCATCTAAATAACTTTCCTTAGGTGAGTACGGACGTCAGCGAACTTCAAAGAAGTTCCATGACTAATTAAGATACAAAGGGCGTCTGCGGATAAAGTCAAAATAGGAAGTTTAACGAAGAATCTTTAGATTCTAGGAAAACTTATCTTTTTGACACAATCCGCCGCCCGTGTTCAATTAGTTTTGGACCCATTCGCTTTTCAAATTTTAAGCTCATGCTAAAACAGTTCCCCGAACTGTTTTACTTCCAAAACTCCCGAGTGCTAGAAACATGATTGTTTCTAGCACTTTTCTCACAGCGGAAAGTTTTAGTAGATGACTGAGTAATTCTAATAAATAAATTTTTTAAAACTAAAAGTTTATGTACAATTGACTTAACATGAGCTAAACAATTGATACAACTGAATTAGAAGCATAAAGTACATTCTTTAAGGAGAGTACTTTATTTTTGTTTTGTACATTATTCTGGAGTGGTATTTTGTATGTTTTCTAGTACATAATATCCTCTAATCTGAGAAATTAATTTGTACATTATTTTCAATGATAATCAATGTATAATAAAAAATTTAAAGTTCAAATTCTGAAACTACTTTCACATATAAATAATTGAATATAAATTGCTGTAGACCTATAATAAAGATAGGGATAATAAGAATTCTTCCTAGAAAGGAGTATACTGTATCCTAAGAGTCAGTATTATTAATAAATCATGAAAAAAATAATTATTTTTATCTTGTTAATTTTCTTAATCCTTTCTATTATTGCAATTTATACATACTACATGTTCTAAAAAATAAAATAAAGAGATATTTTTGACACATGTAATATAATCAAATTGTTGAATAAATAGCTCAAGAATACACTAAATCCCTAGAAGACAACAGTCCTCTAGGGATTTTTTACGTCGGTTTTTGATTAAAGTGTATTTTGGAGCTGAAAATGGTTTATCCTTTTTGGATTATGGATAATTGAAAAAAATTTTAGTTTTCACTTAAATAAAGTACATAATTAACTCTAAAAAAATTTTTGGTTACTTTTTGTGTTTTATAGAATTTATTAGATTTGTAAAAAAACAGTTTGTCTATACTCTTAGAGGAACGGAAGCCTCTTTTTTGTATGAAAAAACTGAAGTCGATGCTTCAGTCTTTTGGTTAATGTGCGAAGGTATCGATTCCTAGAAGCAGGGAAAGAGTCCCCATGATGAGGCCGGCTAGAATTACTCCGAGCATGACTGCGAGGCTACTGCGTTTGAAGTCCCAGTCAAGGATAGAAGCTGCAAGGGCACCGGTCCAGGCACCAGTCCCTGGTAAAGGAATGCCGACGAATAGGAGTAGGGCCCAGAAGATTCCCTTGTCTCCTGCAGTTTTTTCTAATTTCTGTCCGCCTCTATGCCCCTTATTGAGACACCAGCTAAAAAAGCCTCCGATGATCGGTTTTTTTGCGCCCCAAGTGAGGATATGGCGGGCGAAAAAGAAGATCAGAGGAACAGGGAGAAGATTTCCGATAACTCCGATCAGAAGCGCTGTCCATAGTGGAATGCCATTTGCAATGGCAAAAGGGATGGCTCCGCGCAATTCAACGAGGGGAACCATGGAGATCAGGAAGGTAAAGATATATTTCATTGGTTATGCCTTTCGATTAGTCTTTTACATTCTATCGTATCTTTTCTCAATTGACAACTATGATCTTTTTAAATCTTTTATCTTGACTTTCTGGTGGAGGAAGCATATAATAAAGACATAGTTAATTAGAATCATTATAAAAAGGAGAAACAACATGACAACTATGAAACATGAAGCAGCTACTGATGTAGCAACTTTTGCACCATCTAATAAAGAAACTCTTCCAGAAACAAAAGTCCTCTTGAACCAAGTCGTAGCAGATCTCTACGTCGCTCACATTGCCCTTCACCAAGTACACTGGTATATGCGTGGACGTGGCTTTATGGTTTGGCATCCAAAAATGGATGAATACATGGACAGCTTGGATGCAACCTTGGATGAAGTGAGCGAACGCTTGATCACTCTAGGTGGCACTCCTTATTCTAGCATGACTGAATTTTTGGAACACAGCAATATTGAAGAACGCCGTGGAACATTTACAAAAAATGTAGAAGAAAGCTTGACACGTGTTCTTGAAATCTTCCATTACCTTGATGGCCTTTACCAAAAAGCTTTGGATGTTACCGATGCTGAAGGCGACGATGTAACCAACGATATCTTTGTTGGGGCTAAAGCAGAACTTGAAAAGAACATTTGGATGGTGGCTGCTGAACTTGGTCAAGAACCAGGATTATAAGATCATAAAAAAATAGAAGCCGTGGGCTTCTATTTTTTTGGTTCATAGGAGATTTCCACTAATTAAAGGAATTCTTAATCTAACTATAGTTGGAGCGAAATCGAGGCCTATCGCTCCTATTTTTTTGGTATAGTTAATATGTGATTTTCTGTAAGCGTTCGCAGGTGTAAGAAAGCGCTTACAAATTGAATAGTTAATCCTAAGAGGAGGTTTTTATGGGAAAGTCTTTTTTTGAAAAGCGTCCTGTTTTTAGTATTCGTAAGCTCTCTGTTGGAGCTTGTTCTGTTGTGATTGGGATTTCTGCCTTGGGTCTTTCAAGGGTTCATGCGGAAGAAAAGCCAGCCCTCGAAAGTGAGCCGACTTCGATGGAGACACCAAGTGTTGTGACGGAAAATTCAGCAACGGAAGTTCCTGGAGCTGGTGCAAGGGTTTCAGAAGCTCCAGCTGTCATCACCCCTACCAGAGCTGAGGAAAAGCCGGCGCCTCAAGGCGAAGGCAAGCCCGTTTCAGCTTCATCTGAGCGTGCTACAGGAACGGAAGAAACAGCAGCTCCAGATCAAAATCGTGTAGCGGAGGATATTGTGCAAGATCGAGAACGTGATTTTAATAAAGATTGGTATTTTAAATTAAATGCAGCTCCTGGTGCAGAAGGGCGTCAAGTGGATGTCAAGGATTGGAAAAAATTAGATCTTCCTCATGACTGGTCTATTTTCTTTGATTTCGATCACAACTCTCCTGCTCAAAATGAAGGGGGGCAATTAAACGGTGGGGATGCTTGGTATCGTAAGACCTTCCGTTTGGACGATAAGGATCTAGATAAGAAGGTTCGCTTGGAATTTGGCGGGGTTTATATGGATTCCAAAGTCTATGTAAACGGACAATTCGTCGGTCATTATCCAAATGGCTACAATGCCTTTTCTTATGATATTACTCCTTATTTGAATGCGGATGGAAGCGAGAATACCATCGCCGTTCATGTGGTCAATCAACAACCAAGTAGCCGTTGGTATTCTGGTAGCGGGATTTACCGGGATGTTAAGCTGAGTGTAACGGACAAGGTTCATTTAGCGCAGTATGGGACTACGATTACGACCCCTCAGTTGGAAAAACAGCAAAATGGGGCAGTGGATACGGTGGTGAAGAGCCGCATTGTCAACCAAGATGATCAAGCCCATAGTATTTATGCGGAATATGAAATTGTCGATCAAAATGGCCAAGTGGTGAGCGAAAAAACGCGCAGTGAAGCACAAGCTGTTTTAGCAGGTCAAGAGATCAACCTTTCTCAAACCTTGCATGTTGAAAAACCAACCCTCTGGGATGTGAAAACGGATCATCCAGCTCTCTATACTTTGTATACGCGTGTCTATCGGGATTCGCAGTTGGTCGATGTGCAAAAGGAACGCTTTGGTTATCGCTATCTGAACTGGACACCAGAAGGTGGCTTCTTCCTCAATGGGGTGGCGACGAAATTCCACGGGGTATCCCTTCACCATGACCACGGGGCTCTTGGAGCTGAGGAAAATTACAAGGCTGAATACCGTCGTCTCAAACAGATGAAGGACATGGGAGTCAATGCCATCCGGACGACTCACAACCCAGCGAGTGAACAAACCTTAAAAATTGCTGCTGAGTTGGGCTTGATGGTCCAAGAAGAAGCTTTTGATACCTGGTATGGTGGCAAGAAGCAATACGATTACGGTCGTTTCTTTGAAAAGGATGCCACTCACCCAGAAGCTCGGAAAGGGGATACTTGGTCCGATTACGATCTACGGACCATGGTAGAACGGGGCAAGAACAATCCAGCCATTGTCATGTGGTCAATCGGTAATGAAGTTGGTGAAGCAGATGGTTCAGACAAATCTGTCGCAACCGTTCGTCGGTTGGTCAAGACCATCAAAGACGTGGATGCAACCCGCTATGTCACCATGGGAGCTGATAAATTCCGCTTTGGCGATGGTTCAGGAGGCCATGAAAAAGTAGCAGCAGAGCTTGATGCGGTTGGTTTCAACTATTCAGAGGCCAACTATGAAAGCTTACGGGCGAAACATCCAAACTGGCTCATTTATGGCTCAGAAACCTCTTCTGCAACGCGGACACGGGGCTCTTACTACCACCCTGAAAGAGAATGGGTCGGCAGCAACCAAGAAGACCGCCATTATGAACAATCAGACTACGGCAATGACCGGGTTGGTTGGGGTCGGACAGCGACCGCCTCTTGGACCTTTGACCGTGATCATGCCGGCTATGCAGGACAATTTATCTGGACTGGTACGGACTATATCGGTGAGCCAACCCCATGGCACAACCAAAATGATACACCTGTGAAAAGTTCTTATTTCGGTATTGTCGATACTGCCGGCCTTCCAAAGAATGATTTTTACCTGTACCAAAGTCAATGGGTATCGGCTGAGAAACATCCAATGGTGCATCTCTTACCACATTGGAACTGGGACAATCCAGAATTAGCCAATCGTGTCATGGATGAAGAAGGACGGATCCCTGTTCGAACCTTCTCCAATGCCCACAGTGTGGAACTGATTGTCAATGGGGAATCACAAGGAGTGAAGACCTTTACCAAGAAGACCACAGCTGATGGCCGGACCTACCAAGAAGGGGCAAATCCGGATGAACTCTATCTAGAGTGGTTGGTCCCTTATGTACCTGGCAAAGTGGAAGCTATTGCGCGCAACGAA
Source organism: Streptococcus sp. 27098_8_99 (assembly GCF_041431935.1). Classification (NCBI taxonomy): domain Bacteria; kingdom Bacillati; phylum Bacillota; class Bacilli; order Lactobacillales; family Streptococcaceae; genus Streptococcus; species Streptococcus sp. 27098_8_99. The sequence continues at coordinate 15,296 of NZ_JAPVYQ010000019.1, forward strand.
GCAGGAGAAGTGATCGCGAAAGATCAAGTCGAAACAGCCGGCAAGCCTGCGGGTGTTCGTTTGTTGAAAGAAGAACACGCGATTGCAGCGGACGGCAAGGATCTGACCTATATTACCTATGAAATCGTCGATGAAGAAGGTCGTGTCGTGCCAACTGCCAATAATTTGGTGCATTTCCATTTGCATGGACAAGGCCAAATTGTCGGTGTCGATAATGGGGAACAAGCCAGCCGTGAACGCTACAAAGCGCAGGAAGATGGCTCATGGCAACGCAAAGCCTTCAATGGCAAAGGGGTTGTGATTGTCAAATCAACTGAGCAAGCGGGTGCCTTTACTCTGTATGCAGACTCAGACCGCTTGCAATCAGACCAAGTCAGCCTCTTTACAGGTAAGAAGGACCAAGCAGAACGCACTGTATTAGGTGTGGAACCTGTTCGACAAAGTGCTTATCTAGGAGAAAAACCAACCTTACCAAGTAAGGTCAATGTGGTCTATAGTGATGGCAAGGCCCAAGAAGAAGCCGTTGAATGGGATGCGGCAGACTATAGCCGTGCAGGCCAAGTCCGTGTGACAGGACATGTTCAAGGACGCACGGTCGAAGCTCTGGTCGATGTGATCGGCGTGGAACAAGTCCTTCCAGTCATCAAACAAATCCCACAGGGAGCAGATCTAGCAACGGTGGATAAGGCTGTGCAATTAGTCTTCACTGATGGCACCACTGCTCACTATGAGGTCGATCAATGGACCTTGGAAGCTGGTCAAGAAGATCAGTTGTCCACACCAGGAGCACGCTTGAAGGCGACAGGGCTCCTAGGCAATGGGGAAACGGTCCAAGCGACACTAGTGGTTGCAGGAGGAGATGTAGCCAAGGCTAAGAAACCAACGGTTCAGCTAGATGGAGTAGCTCTTCCAAAATTTGGTAGTGGCAACCATACTATTTTCCGTTCCCTCGCTTATGGTCAAGAGCCAGGTCAAGTCACAGCAAGTGCAGAAAATGCCCAAGTGACGGTCCTACAAGCTAACCGTGAAAATGGTTTGAAAGCTCAAATCTTTGTAACTGCTCAGGATACGGGAGCTGTACAGACCTATGTGGTCCAATTCCAAGAAGAAAGTCCACAGATTGAGCGCCTAGAATTGCGTCTGCCAGAAGGACAGGAACTCAAGGAAGACCAAACGGTACCACTTGAAGTCATTGCCCATTACCAAGATGGTAGCCAGGCAAGTCTCAAAGCAGATCAAATCGATGTGAAGACAAGAGCTGGTAGCCAAGGAAAAGCCGTCGCAACCAATAAAGGTTTGGAATTGCGGGAAGCAGGATTGGTTCATTTAGAAGCTAACTTCCAAGGACAAACAGGAGAAGTCACCTTTACCATCACGCCAAATCCAGAAGAAAAAACGGTTGTGAAGGTGCGTCCTGTACGAATCAGCACCGATCGAAATGTTTTGCCAGCTCTTCCAGAGACCGTCTTGGTCGAGTATGACAAGGGATTCCCTAAAGAAAAACGCGTGACCTGGGATGCTGTAACCGCAGATCAAGTCAAGGATTACCATAGCTTTACAGTCACAGGTCATGTAGAGGGTGTGGAAAAAGAAGCCCAAGCTCAAGTGACGGTTGAAGGCATTATCGCTGTAGAAGAAGTCAGCACTACCACTCCAGTCGGAGAAAAACCAGCTCTTCCAGAAAGCGTGCGGACCTATCACTCTAATGGTAAGACCTATACTGCTAAGGTGGCCTGGGATGCGGTCGATCCGCAACTCTTGGCCAAAGAAGGAGAAGTTGTCCTAGCCGGTCGTGTAGAAGGAACGGATCTTCCAACACGTCTTCATATTCGTGTTTCCGCAAACACAGTCAAGGGGGCCAACGTAGCAGAGCAATGGACAGGATCTGTCTTGCCACTCGCTTTTGCAAGTGACTCTAACGATGCAGATCCAGTTGCTAAGGTCAATGACAAGGTCATCTCCTTTACCGATGCTCCAGCTAACCGTTGGACCAACTGGGGTCGTAACAATGCGGAAGATTCTGTCGGTATCTTGTTTGGGGATTCTGGTATCTTGACCAAGCGAGCAGTGGATAACCTCCATGTTGGTTTCCACGAAGACCACGGCGTTGGAGCTCCAAGTGAATATGTGATTGAGTACTATACAGGGGAACAAATCCCAACAGTTCCAAGCAATCCAAATCGTGTCAAAGACGAAACAGACCATCCATTTAACAATCCAGCTAACTGGAAAGAAGTCAGCAACCTAACCGTTGAAGAACCGGTAGCAGCTGGTAAGATGAATCATTTCAGTTTTGATAAAGTCGACACCTATGCTGTTCGTATCCGTATGAAGACGCCAGAAGGTAAGCGTGGAAGCTCTATTTCAGAGATTCAGATCTTTGCCAATAAGGTTGCGGCAGAAGAAAAGAGCCAGTTGACCATTCGCGTCAATGGCGATGTATTGCCAGGTGTCAACCCAAGTGTGACCGATTACTACATCGATGCGCGTGATCGGGCTTATCCACAAGTGGAAGCGACAGCTAGCCATCACGGTCTTGCAACGGTTGTGCCAAGTGTCCATGAAGGTGAGCCAATCCGTGTCATCCACAAAGCGGAAGATGGCACCATCTTACAAGAATACCGCCTCCATCTCACAAGCGATGCAGAAAAACTGAAACAAGCTGTTCCAGTAGCAGTAGAAGCAGGCAGACGTTTTGTGAAAGTCGGTCAAGATCTGGTTCTACCATCTACCGTAGGTGTCTACTTCCAAGGGGATACAGGCTATGAACGCAAGGAACTTACGGTGGACTGGAAGCCTCTACCAGCTGATGCGCTTTCTCACGAAGGTAGCTTCACGCTGGAAGGAAAAGTCATTGGCTATGATCTGACAGCTCAGCTGACCGTCCGGGTGTCCGAAAAGACAGGAGAAATCCTCTCTGTGAACCGTGACTACAATGCAGAGGATACCAGAGCATTTGCTAGTGAAACCAACGATCTCGATCCAAATCAAATCGACTATATCGATTACATCAACGATGGTGGCTACAACGAATACTATCGCTGGACTAACTGGAAGAGGGAACCGGATCAAACCGAAGCCTTTGCTGGTCTCATCTTCAAGAAAAATGGTCAAGTAACAGAGCGTTTGATCAATAAAGTAGCGGTCGACTTCTTTGCAGATCAGGAAACCGGTCTGCCAACGAAAACGGTTCTTGAACGCTACATTGGTCCAGACTTTGATGTTCCGGATGATTATGGCAATCTGAAGAATCTTCCAGATCATCCATTTAACCAGGCCTCTAACTGGGAAGAAATCCCGTATAGCTTGGATTATGCCTTTGAACCTGGTTATATCTCTAACCTCAGCTTCAACGAAACCAGAACTAAAGCCATCCGTTTAAGAATGGTCCGTGATGAACATCTAAAAGGAATTGGAATCGTTGAATTGAGCGCCTATGCTCCAACAGAAGAGGCCCAGGCAACAACTGATGTCACGATCCAAGTGAATGGCAAAGACCTAGAAGGCTTTAAACCAGATGTGACAGATTATCATCTAGAGTATGAGGGAGAACGCCCAATCGTTTCAGCACAAGGCAAGAATGGAACAGCCGTTACGGTCGTGGATGCTAAAAGTGCCAATGCCCCTGTTCTTGTCAAGGTTGTCTCAGAAGATGGCAAGCTCGAAAAAGTATATCAACTTTCTCTCTCCGCAAAAGCACCTATAGGCTCAGCCATTCCTGAAGAAGGGGTTAAGAATCTGGTTCATACCAAACCAGAGTTGGTGATTGAGCCAGAAGAGATGGACTTTGAACGCTTAGAACGTCCAAATGCGGATCTTCCAAAAGGTGAGAAACGTGTGGTTCAAGAAGGTCAAAAAGGCCGCAAATTGCGCTTGGTAGAAGTTTCTCAAGAAAATGGTGTGGAAAGCCGGAAGGAACTAGATGCCTTTGTAGAGCTAGATCCAGTGGCAGAAATCACAGAGGTGGGCACGAAAGAAGTACTTCCAGACACTCCACAACTAGAGCCACAACCAGAGCCACAACCACAACCGCTTCCGAACCCAGAACCACAGCCACTTCCGAACCCAGAGCGCCCTCATGTCTCAGAAGGACCAGTAGCTACCGCAACTCCTCAAACATCTCTTGAGGTCAAAGCGACACGTCAGGAAGGGACAGATGCAGTAGTGAAGAAAGTCGAGAAAACAGCTCAAACGCCAGCAGTTTCAGCTGCTCCAGTTTCCGAAGGTAGATTACCAAATACAGGAACGGAAGAAAGCGTCGCAAGCCTCGTTGCTGGAATCCTAGCGGCAGGCCTTGCCAGTGCTGTGCTGGACGATCAGAAAAAAAGAGCCAAAAAGGCCAAATAAAATAGCTAGAGAAACTAGCAAAAAACGGTGAAAAGTTCACAGGTAAAAGAAGGAGGATGGGGAAGCCCCACCCTCTTTACCTGGTGACATAAAGGAATAGAATATGGGAAAAAGATTAGTTGATCAGAAAAATCGATTTGGCATTCGTAAACTCTCAGTAGGCGTCTGCTCGGTAGTAGTAGCGACTTGTTTTTTGGGAGTGACTACCAGTTACGCAGAGGAACAAGCTGAGAGGAGTGAACCACGTGAAGAACGGGTCGACACAAGCGATGTCGATCACCAAGGAAAGGAGGAGAAAACTATGATAGAGAACCAAGAAGAATCAGAACATTCCTCACCAGCAACTAGCGAGAAAGAGAATCGCGCGGTCGGTCAAGGAACAGAAGCCACTCAACCTATCACTTCTCTAGACGAGGAGACTGAGATTGCGGATTACGGACCACTTCCAAGTAAGGCTCAGATGCAATATCACCGCGAAGAACTAGCGGCTTTCATCCACTTTGGGATGAATACCTACTACGATCGGGAGTGGGGAGATGGGCAAGAAGACCCTTATGATTTTTATCCAGAGCATCTGGATACCGATCAGTGGATCAAAACCCTGAAAGATGCTGGCTTTAAACGGACCATCATGGTCGTCAAGCACCACGATGGATTCCTCTTGTACCCATCCAAATACACCGACCATACCATTGCCAAAAGCGGTTGGAAGGAAGGAAAAGGCGATGTCCTAGCCGAGGTTTCTGCTTCTGCCAGCAAGTATGACATGGATATGGGGGTCTACCTCTCGCCTTGGGATGCTCACAGCCCGCTCTACCATGTGGATACAGAGGACCAATACAATGAATACTATCTCAACCAGCTCAAAGAAATCCTTGAAGATCCAAAATATGGAAATAAGGGCAAGTTCGTAGAGGTCTGGATGGATGGAGCGCGTGGCGATGGGGCTCAAAAGGTCACCTATACCTTTGACAAGTGGTTTGATGCCATTCGTAAGGCCCAAGGGGATATTGCTATCTTCTCAGCTGAGCCGACCAATGTTCGTTGGATTGGAAATGAAAAGGGGATTGCTGGAGATCCGGTTTGGCAAAAGGTCAATCCGGATAAGATCCGCAACAATCCATCTAATAGCTACCTCAATCACGGGGATCCAGAAGGGAAGCAATACTCAGTGGGAGAAGCCGATGTCTCTATTCGCTCCGGCTGGTTCTACCATGACAATCAAGAGCCTAAGTCCTTGTGCGAATTGATGGACATTTATTTCAAATCGGTCGGTCGTGGGACCCTACTCTTGCTTAATATTCCACCCAACCAAGATGGGAAATTTGCGGATGCCGATGTAGCCCGTTTGAAAGAATTCCGTCAGACCTTGGACCAACTCTACAGTGTGAACTATGCGGCAGGAGCTTTGGTAGAAGCTGACTCAACACGACGCAATCCGCTCTACAAGGCCAGCCATTTGACAGATGGCGATGAAAAGACCAGTTGGGCTCCGGCTGATGATGCCAAGACCGGATCTTTTGTTCTCGATCTTGGAAAAGAACAGCATTTTGATGTGGTAGAGCTCAAAGAAACCATCGAGAAAGGCCAACGGATTTCTGGCTTCACCATTGATGTGGCAGTGAATGGGCAATGGGTTCCTTATGGAGCTGGCTCAACTGTGGGATACCGCCGATTGATCAAAGGGCAACCAGTTGATAGTCGCTATATCCGGGTGTCCATCACTGATGCCCAAGCCACTCCAATCTTGAACGGTGTCTCTGTCTATAAGACACCAGCCAGCATTGAAGAAACCGATGGCTATCCGCTTGGTTTGACTTATCATTCCGACCGGACAGCAGAGCGGGCCAATGGCCAGTGGAATGAAGAGGGAGAAGGCGTCCGAGGCACCTCTATATGGACCAAGGAAAAAGGAGCTTCGGTGACCTATCAGTTTGAAGGCACCAAGGCCTATGTGGTCGCAACTGTCGACCCTGGTCATGGGGAAATGTATGTCTATGTCGATGGCCAAAAGCTAGCGACCGTCAATACCCAAAGCCCAAGTCGCAAACGCAGCCAAAAGGTCTATGAAACACCGGACTTGGCAGCAGGATCCCACACCTTGACCTTGGTCAATAGCAAGGGAGATGCGATCGCAACGGAAGGGATTTATGCTCTCAATAACCAAGAAAAGGGGCTCTTTGAATTTGCTCAGCCAATCCTAGTCGTTAAGAAAGGCGACCCAGCGCAAATCCTCGTCAAGAGAAAAGGTGGCTCTAAAGGAAGTGCCAGTCTTAAATTGATCACAGAACCAGGAACAGGGGTTCATGGCAAGGTCTACAAAGATACCAACGTCACCCTTGAGTTCGCAGATGGCGAGACAGAAAAAACAGTCCAAGTTCCAACCCTTGATTTTGCAGGAAAAGCGACCGACGTCTATGACTTTAAGGTCAAATTGTTGCATCCGGATCAAGGAAGTCTGGTCGGCTTTATTCCAGAACTGACAGTCCAAGTGATGAACGAGGACCTGCTTCCAGAAAATCGCAAAGAAGTAGATGACCAAGATCCAAAACTGCATTACAGTGAGGGTTGGCAGCACGAGACAGACAATCAAAACTTCTCAAATGGCACAGAATCTTGGTCTAGCTTTAACCAAGTGACCGATGAGGAAGGCAAGAAACACATTGAAGTGACCATTACCTTTAAGGGCACTGGTGTGGAGGTCCGAGGAGTAGTCGACCCAAGTCATGGTCTCTACAGCGTCACCCTGGATGGAAAAGAAATGGCCTTCGAAGAAGGTCGGGGCCATGATTATGAGATCGAAGGCGATCATTATTTCAGTGGCTATGGAGACCAACGCAAGCTCGACCAGAGTTTGGTCAATCTGCAAGGCCTAGCAAAAGGCTACCACCAACTACGCTTGCATCTAGATCCAACCCTCAATGACCCTCAGTCATCTAGAGCTATCCAAGTAGACCGATTTATCCTCTCAGGGAAAGATAGTCAGTTGCTCAGTCAAGAAGAGTTGCAACAGATCATCAGAGAAGGAGTAGAAAAGATCAAGGCTACTTCTCTCGATCGCTTGAAAGCAGATCTCAAACCGATGGTTCAAGAACAATTGACGGACTTGACTCAGTTGTTGGATCAAGAGCGACCAGATTTGGTTGCTGCAGCTAATCAAGTGGAGGCACTTGAAACCATCTTAGAAGATACTCACAATTATGAACCGCTGACGCAGACACGACCAGAAGAAGGTGTTCGGGATTTGATTCTTGAAAAACCAGAACTTCTCATCGAAGCGGAGGAGATTCCATTTGAGAGTCAAACACGTGAGAACAAGGACTTGGCCAAGGGCGAGAGCCGGATCCTTCAAGCAGGGAAGGTCGGACGCCGGCTGAAATTGATCGAGGTTCGACAAGAAGAAGGCAAAGAAATTCGGACAGAAGTCGATGCCTTTGTCGAAGTGGAGGCTCAGGACCAGATCACAGAAGTTGGAACGAAGGAAGCGGAAGAAAGTCCGTTGATAGCTGATATGCCGACTCCAACCACTCTTGTAACTCCAAGTAAGGTGCAACCAGAAGTTGCGACTCTTTCTCAAGCTGAAGACAAAAAAGAAAAAGAAAGACCAGTTCTCTTGCAACCGAAAACCTCAGAAGCAGTTTCTGTTTTGACTTCAGACCATCCAGAAAAAGAAGGTGTTGAAAGTCCTTCTCTACAATCGGAAGGAAAACTTCCTCAAACCGGTACAAAAGAAAGTGGACTGTTTGCTTGGTTAGGCCTTCTTGGCCTAGGTTTCTTGGGCGGAGGCGCCAAATTCGTTCGTCGCAAAGAGTAGTTCCTTCTTCGCATAAGAGGTTAGTTCTTACTAGCCTCTTTTGTTTTGTTTTCTTAAGAGATTCCTATTTCCATGGAGTCTTTGCTTTATTTACAGCCGTAAAAATTGTATAATAGTCAAATAAGGTCAATGATGAGAAGGAACACTCCAAGGCCATTTTTTATGGGCCAAGAACAGAGCATCCATCTAGAAAAAAACAAGCCAGAAAGGAGCATCATGGCAAATAAGAACACATCTGATAGCATTGAAGCTTATATCAAGGCCTTGCTGGCTCAAGCTGGCATGGCAGAGCTCAAAAGAAGTGAGTTAGCCGATGTCTTTCAGGTCGTACCCAGTCAGATTAACTATGTTATCAAGACTCGCTTTACCGAGAGCCGAGGCTATATTGTAGAGAGCAAGCGCGGTGGTGGGGGCTATATCCGCATTGGCAAGGTCCAGTTTTCAGATCACCATCAGATGCTCCAAGACTTGGCAGCCAATATTGGAGAGACCATCAGCCAGCAGGTCTTCAATGATATCCTCCAGATGCTCTATGAAGAAAAATTATTGACACAACGTGAGACTCAGCTCTTGCTTGCGACGACCTCCGATGAGGTCCTAGGTCGAGATGCTCTCATCCTACGAGCAAGTATGCTGAAAAAAATTATTCAACAAGTAGATAGAAAAGGAAATACCGACTAGATGAACTATTCAACAGCACTGTTAGAAAGTATAGAAGCGGCCCAAATACTAGCAGGCCACTATCAGGGGCATACCTTAGATACTTGGCATCTCCTGACGGCTATGGCCAATAATCCCTATAGCGTAGCAGGTTCTGTACTTAACGATTATCCTATGCAGATCGATGAGTTTCAGGATGCAGCGGAGCATATTACAGGCCAAGCTTTTCAAAGCGACAATCGGTATGAAATCTTCCCATTTTCTTATCGGATGGAAGCGATTATGAAACACGCAAGAGAGATTGCCCAGGTCCTTCATGCCAAGACCTTGGGAACAGAGCATGTGCTCCTCTCTCTTCTAGCAGACCGTGGGACCTTGGCGAGCCAAGTTATGGAGTTTGCCGGCTTTGCCTTTACAGAGCAAGACAAGGGAGTTCCTATTGCCTCCCTTCGCAAGAATTTAGAAGACAAGGCAGGCTGGGACAAGAATGATATCAAAGCCATTCGGGGTCTCTATCGGGCCCAAAATCCCAACCGCCAAACCATGGGAAATATGATGGGCATGCCCCCAAGCACCAGTGGAGGTCTTGAAGATTATACCCGTGATTTGACAGAAATGGCGCGTGCAGGCCAGCTTGAGCCTGTGATCGGCCGGGATGCAGAGATTTCACGCATGATCCAAATCCTCAGCCGCAAGACGAAGAACAATCCTGTATTAGTGGGAGAAGCAGGGGTCGGAAAAACCGCCCTTGCCTTAGGTCTGGCTCAGCGTGTCGCTAGTGGCAATGTTCCAGCTGAAATCGCACAGATGCGTGTCTTAGAATTGGATCTCATGAATGTCGTTGCAGGGACGCGCTTCCGTGGGGACTTTGAAGAACGGATGAACAATATCATCCAGGACATCGAAGAAGACGGTCACGTGATTCTCTTTATCGATGAACTGCATACCATTATGGGGTCAGGATCCGGTATTGATTCGACCTTAGACGCAGCCAATATTCTAAAACCAGCCCTGGCACGGGGAACCTTGCGTACAGTTGGGGCAACGACTCAAGATGAGTACCAAAAGCATATCGAAAAAGACGCAGCCCTCTCTCGACGTTTTGCGAAAGTCACCATTGAAGAGCCAAGTGTTGCAGATAGCATCCAAATTCTCCAAGGCTTGAAAGAGACCTATCAGGACCACCATCATGTGACCATTACCGATGAAGCGATCGAAACAGCTGTCAAATATGCCCACCGCTATTTGACCAGCCGTCAATTGCCAGATTCAGCTATTGATCTCTTGGATGAAGCGGCAGCTACCGTACAAAACCGCGATTCCAACGGTCACGTAAAAGAAGAGTTGACCGCCTTGGATCGGGCCTTGATGGATGGCAAGTGGAAGAAAGCAGCCCAACTCTTAGAAGTAGAGTCCGCTCCCGTTGTCTACAAAAAAGAAGTCACTGACCAAGATGTCTTGGTGACTTTGAGCCAATTATCTGGTATTCCAACTCAAAAACTGACCCAAACCGATGCCAAGAAGTACCTAAACTTAGAAGCAGAATTGCACAAGCGCGTGATTGGTCAAGACCAAGCCGTTTCGAGTATCAGTCGGGCTATTCGACGCAATCAATCAGGTATCCGTAGCAATAAACGTCCGATCGGTTCTTTCATGTTCCTAGGACCTACCGGTGTCGGAAAAACAGAGCTAGCCAAAGCTTTGGCAGAAGTTCTGTTTGATGATGAATCGGCCCTCATCCGTTTTGATATGAGTGAGTACATGGAAAAATTCGCGGCCAGTCGCCTCAACGGAGCTCCTCCAGGCTATGTGGGCTACGAAGAAGGAGGCGAGTTGACAGAGAAAGTCCGCAACAAACCATATTCAGTTCTCTTATTTGATGAGGTGGAAAAAGCCCATCCAGATATTTTCAATGTCCTTTTGCAAGTCTTGGATGATGGAGTCTTAACCGATAGCAAAGGCCGGAAGATCGACTTCTCCAATACCATTATCATCATGACCTCAAACCTGGGAGCAACAGCCCTTCGGGATGATAAGACAGTTGGCTTTGGTGCTAAAGATATCCGCTTTGACCAAGCCAATATGGAAAAACGCATGTTTGAAGAGTTGAAGAAGACCTATCGTCCAGAGTTTATCAACCGGATTGATGAAAAGGTGGTCTTCCATAGTCTCTCAAGCGAGGACATGCAGCAGGTAGTGAAAGTCATGGTCAAACCGCTCATCGCGACCTTGGCCGAACAAGGCATGACCCTCAAATTCCAGCCTTCAGCGCTCAAGTTGCTAGCAACCAAAGGCTACGATCCAGAAACGGGAGCTCGCCCACTCCGTCGTGTCTTGCAGACCGAAGTGGAAGATCAACTAGCAGAGCTATTGCTGAAAGGGCAAGCCCAAGAAGGGCAAACCATCAAGGTTGGAACGACAGCCGGAACGATCAAGTTCGAGATTGTCTAGGAGGACGTCATGACGCTTCAGCGATTAACCCGTATTTCGCTTTTGGCGGCCCTTTGTGTCGCTCTACGTCAGGCTTTTGCCCCTTTCCCAAATGTCCAACCTATTTCTGCTATCTTTTTTCTCTTGGTGATATTTGAAGGGTATAGCTTTGCTTTTCTTGTGATGATGATCACCATGTTTGTCTCCGCCTTTTTCCTGGGGATGAGCCTGATTGTGTTCTTTCAGATTGTCGCCTTTGGCTGTTTGATGCTCATTTGGCGTATCAGTTACAAGTGGTTGCCCTTTGTCCTTCAGATCCTTTTTGTGGGCCTACTGTCCTTTGCTTATGGGGTCTTGATCGATAGTGTTTATGCCTTGATATACCATATTCCTTGGTGGACCTATGCTTTGGTCAATGGTTTTAGTTTTAACCTTGCCCATGCTCTGTCGACGATCATTTTCTATCCCATTATCTATCAAATCTTTAGGAGATTTTATGTTGAAAAAAACTATTTCTAGCTTGATGACCTTACTTGCAGCTCTTCTTTTAGCGAGTTGCGCTCCGTCTCATAGCACAAACAATCAAACAACTGCTTCTAGCGCAGAAGTTGCCAAGAAAAACGAAATTTCGATTACGATTAGTGTGACGCCAGAAGGTCAAAAAGTGCAATCGAAAACCTTGAAAGTAGCAGAAGAGAGCAACCTCATGAAAGTGCTCAAAGCCAACTACAAGATTGAAGAAAAAAATGGCATGATCACCTCGATTGACGGTCACAGCCAAGACGAAGCCAAAGGGCTTTACTGGATGTACAAGATCAATGGCGAGATGGCTCCAAAAGGTGCTGCTGAAACCACCGTTAAAAAAGGGGATAAGATCGAATTCTATCAAGAAGTGTATAAATAATGAGAAGCTGGACAGTATGTCCGGCTTTTTTTGCAAAGTTTAGGAACTTACTTAAAACTTCTTTCAAATTAGAAAAATATTTGAGAAACTATTGACAGCCCCATATAACAGTGTTACAATAATGTTACAAAATATTACAAATGTTACAAAAAAGAGGTTCTGTTATGAAAAACAAAAAAATCATTTCCCTAGCAGCCCTAGCTTTGACAGCTAGTCTTTTCCTAGGAGCTTGTGGCGGGAATAAAGAAGAAAAAACTTCAGAAGCAAGCAGTTCAAAGACCAGTCTGGTTAAACAAACCAGCTCTTCTTCTAAGAAAAAAGTGATCACTAGTAAAGATCAGATTGCCTCTTCATCCTCTGATAGCAAATCAGAAGAAAGTCATACTGTTGGTAGCAAAAATAACCAAGCTGCAGCTAGTCAAACACCTGCTCCAGCTAAAGAAGCGACACCAGCAGCACCCGTAACAAAAGAAACAAAAGAAGTAGCCACTCCAGCAACACCAGCGAAAGCAAAATTGCCAAGTCTAGAAGACGGTCATGCCCATGCTAAGAAGCAAGCTTCTGCTACGGAGAATGCCCAATACAAGGGAGTCTATTCTGTAGCAGCAGGAGATTTCTCCGCAGCAGCTGGGAATTGGTCTGACAAACGCGACACTGGAGTCACTATTGGCCAAGGTGGTCAAGTGACCATCCAACTTCCTGGGGGCCAACCCGTAGCCTATGGTATCAGCGCTTATAACTATACCTTGGATGATGGTCATTACCATGCCAATCTCTCAGCAGGCGATGGGTCTGCGGCGACTCTAGATATCGTAGTTGGAAAAGATGGTTCTGTATCTAGTGTGACGGTTCTGAAAGACGGTGTCAGTCACTCCCTCACTCGTGAATAAAATTCGAAAGATCTGAAAGGATAAGCTTCTCTTTTCAGATCTTTTTTTGTTGATTTGAAGAAAAATATATTTTTTTATAAAAAAACTACTGACAGATAGAAAATATAGTTTATAATAAAAACATAAAGAAAATCTATTTATAAAAAATTATAAAAAGGAGTTTATATGAAAAAAGAAAGAATTGCCCTGGTTTTTGGAACCTTTGCGCCTCTTCATCAAGGGCATATTGACCTGATCCAGCGGGCCAAGCGTCAGTGTGATCGCGTTCGTGTCATCGTTTCTGGTTACGAAGGGGATCGTGGCGAAGAAGTGGGACTGCCTTTACAAAAACGCTTCCGTTATATCCGCGAAGCTTTCTCAAATGATGAGTTGACCCAAGTCTATAAGTTAGATGAGACAGAACTTCCTCGTTATCCCTTGGGCTGGGAGCCTTGGTTACAGACAGCCCTAGACACCATCCAGTATCAAACAGAGACAGAAGAGTTGATCTTTTATGTAGGGGAGAAAGCCTACAAGGAAGAGTTGGAAGCTAGAGGGTTTGAAGTTCACTTAGAAGAGCGTCGCTTCGGGATCTCTGCTACCATGATCCGGGAAAATCCCAGCAAATACTGGAAATACATTGCCCAGCCCTTCCGTCGCCAGTTCACGAAAAAAGTCTTGATCATGGGGAGCGCCAGCAACGGGAAAACGACCCTTGCAAAGGACTTAGCCCGCTTTTACGATGCACCTGTTAGTCTTGAGTATGCCCGTGAATACCAGATCAAGAACAATGTTCGAGATGATGAGCTCACGCCAAAAGATTACTATTATCTACTCTTAGGACAGTATGATCAAACCTCTAAGCTCATCGATAGTAGTGCCAATAGAGGCCTTGTCATCGCAGATACCAATTCCCTGGTGACCAAGGGTTATTACGACTACTACATGGAGGTCGAAGGTCAGGATACCAGCATGACCGATACCTTCGACAACCTCTTTGTCAGTATTCTGTCCAAAGAAAAATGGGATTTGATCCTCTTTGTACAGCCGATCGGTTCTTATGTCAATGATGGTTTCCGAGACATGACCATGGCTGACGAAGAGATCCGCACCAGCTTTTCAAATTACCTGGACCAATTGCGCCAGCAATACCTAGGAAACATTCCGACCACTTTCCTCGCATCAGACTACCTCGGCAACTACGAAGAAGCTAAGAAGGTGATCGATGCCATTTACCAAGCCGACTAAGGAGCAGCTTATGAAAAACCTATCTGAAAAATTCGCAACTTTTAGCCAAGACTTTAGAAATGTTCACCGAGAAGCGAAAAAGCAAGGCTTTGTCAATATTATGAAACTTCTATGGAAGGACCTTTTTGTAGGACGCACAGCCTTTCAATGGATTTATCTCCTCCTTCTTTCTAGTGTTCCCTTCTTCTTAGAATGGACCAATCGGACAGGACAGCATGATTGGCTGGGACTGTTTGCTTCTTGGACAGGCATTGTCTGTGTCATCCTGGTTGCCGAAGGGCGTGCTAGTAACTACCTCTTTGGAGCAGTGAATTCCGCTATCTACCTCGTTTTAGCCCTCAATAAAAACTTCTACGGGGAAGTTCTGACAACTCTTTATTTCTTCATCATGCAACCGATCGGCCTTTATGTTTGGCTCTCTAATCGGATCAATGATCAAGGTAAGGTTGAAGAATCTCACTTTGAAGCCAAGAAATTGAACTTAATTGAGTGGATGCGCTACTTGGCCTTGTGTGCTGTGATTTGGATCGGTATGGGCTTTGCGTATCAGAGCATCCATAGCGCTCGCCCTTTCCGCGATAGTATCACCGATGCGACCAATGGGGTCGGCCAGCTCCTAATGACCCGCCTTTACCGGGAGCAATGGATCTTCTGGATTGCGACCAACGTCTTTAGTATCTATCTCTGGTGGGATCAGAGTCTTCACATTCAAGGGATGTACTGGGTTTACACGCTCAATAGTTTAGTGGGCTGGTACCAATGGACCAAAGCCCTCAAGAAGGAGGTGGCTTAGATGGCAAGTCTCTCAATTCCAGCAGGAATGACGGAGAAAGAGTATTTTGAGACGGTCGCTAGTGAAGCAGACTTTCTCAAGTGGTACAAGGAGCAAGACCTGCCGACTTATGAAACTCCAAGTGTCACAGCGGATATGGTGGCTTACTGTTTTGTTGAAGGCAAGCTCAAGCTCTTAGCTATTCGCCGCAAGGCCCACCCTTATCAACACCGCCTCGCCTTGGTGGGGGGCTTTGTGAACAAGGATGAAGATGCGACTCATGCCTGTATCCGAGAAGTCAAAGAAGAAGTTGGGCTCGATCTGCCAGTGAATAAGGTGGAGCAGCTCCTGACAGTTTCCACCCCTGGGCGGGACCCCAGAGGCTGGGTCATTACCATCGCCCATCTGGTCTATCTGCCAGCAGAAGCAGTAGACTTAGCCCATGCAGGTGACGATGCCAAGGAAGTCGTTTTTCTCGATGTCGATTTCAAAAAGTCCCAGTGTTTGCTTGATGGAGAACCCTTAGCTGCTTCTGATTTTGCCTTTGACCACTACCAGATTATTCAAGAATCGATCAAGCGGATTCAGGGGCGTCTGGACTGGAATCCAACCTTCCTCTATCTGTTAGAGGAGCCTTTCACCGTTTATGAAGCAACCGAGTTGGTTAATCTGATCAATCCTGGACGCCCCATCGTTAGCAATAACTTCCTCGTAAAATTCGGAGAATTCGTGGAAGAAGTGGGTGTCAAGCGGGTACCTAAGAAAAAACCACGCAAGACCTACCGCTTAAAACAGTAGATCGAGCGGGGTTCATTCCGGAAATCTCTCCAGTTACTATTAGTAGCTGGAGGGCTTTTTTTGTTCTAGCAAGAAATATTTTAAAAATATGTCAAAAATAGTTGACATGTTATTTTTGGAATACTATAGTCAATTATACCGAAAAGAGTCTATAAACGTTGGTACAAAGGGAGTTTAAGCCTCTCTCTTTTTATTTTGTGGATTTTTTTAAGAACTTTTTATTTTTTCAAGAGCGGTTTCGTAGAAAGAGACTGCTCTTTTTGGATTCTTGCTGATATAGTCGTCTTAACTTTTTTACCTGTAGTGCAATCTATACCAAAATAGATACTAGAGCGTTAAACAGCTGTTCCGTCTTTTTTTGTGTGTTGTGTAATTTTCATGGTTTTAACCCCTTTTCCATCAGCAGGCAAGCAATTAGAAAAGATTTTGAGCTTATACCATGCGAGGAGCTACGAGATCTCCTTACTTTACCGATATAATTGACCTTTTCATAAAGAAGAGTTATTTAAGATAGATTAATAGACTTTAATAAAATGCTATTTTATATGTCGAATGAGAATATTAATCTATAGACCACTATAAACCACTATAAACTGCTATAAACTGCTATAAACTGCTATAAACTGCTATAAACTGCTATAAACTGCTATAAACCACTATAAACTGCTATAAACTGCTATAAACCACTATAAACTGCTATAAACTGCTATAAACCACTATAAACTGCTATAAACTGCTATAAACTATTTATCCTTTAAAGTATAGTATTGTGTCGTATCTCTTCTACCGCTACCATGCCACTCTAGAATATCTAGATCCTCCGTTAGTCTCTTTAAAATTTTAAGAGTATATGGTCTACTTTTTTGTATTAATTCCATAACTTCAGAAGTAGTGATTTTAGTGTCACGGTAAGCCAGTGTGACTACTTGCTTTTCAAGGGAATTTAGAGAGGAGAAGAGTTCAGGGGTTAGTTTTTGGCGTAATCTATCTGAAATACGTAGTTGTCGATTCAAAATGTTATTTTCTAACATAAGCAACACGCTGGAATTATTAGGTTCAGAATATTTTGGTTCATTTAAAAAGAAACTTTCCATTTCACTATAGATACGCTTTACTCCTTCATTCATTTCTTTTACCCAACCAAATTCAGATAGAATTCGTGCTATTTTTGGATTCCTAGAAAATCGTTCATTGAGTATATTTTGGATGGTAACTATATTTGGAAGTACACCAGGGCTCTTTATTTCTAAGCGATCATCAAAAAGTGTTACGGTAATATGTTGTCCGCGAATTGAGTAATTTCTATGGGTAACAGCGTTTACAACTCCTTCAAACCAAGCAAATTCAGGATATTCAGGCATTACTTGAAACCTTCCGTCTTCAACTAGGTATTGAAAATCTCTGAGCTGACTTTTTACAAAATCACGGCTTTCTGTAATAATTTTAGGAATAGCTCCATCAAATGTTTGCTCTTTGACAACATTAAAATCTTGTCCTGTTTTAGCATAAGTATCGTTATATTTAATAACTCTTAGACGAGCTTGTGGGAGAAATGCTGATGGATTGTTACCAAATAGAAGAATAGCTGCATTCGTTAATTTACCATCTCTAAGAAGTCCACGGCTTCTTAAGACTTGTTCGATAGAAATATCAGGTAAACCGATTTTGTCTTTATAACTTTGGATTAATTCACTATCTATATCATCAGTCGTTGCTCCTTCAACTATCTCATCTTCAAAATATCGTTGTCCTTTGTCATAAGTAAGTTGAAGTCGTTGTTCATGGCTTAGGGGAACTGACCTATCTCCTTGTCTTAGAAATGTCTCATCATTTGTAGAGATAATAACACGATCAACCGAAGGATTTACTGAAATCAAAAGAACACAATCTTCCTTACCACTTGAATTTATAACCGAAATGATTTTATCCGAAAATGATATAGGAGTTTGTTTAAGTTGGTATGGGATGCTTTGGAAGTCTTCAATGGGTTTTGCACGAGGGCCAGAGAATCCTGTTACTTCCCCATCGTCTTCAATTCCAATAACAAGGTGTCCGCCTTCAGCATTTGCAAACGCAATGAGGTGCCTCAGAATATCTTTTGGTTGAATACGAGCACTTTTCCGATCAAAGTATTGTCCTTCAGGTGTAGATTTTAAATAGTCGATATCAAATATTTTTTCCATTTGTTTCCTTTCTGTTAATAGATCCTTTAAATTGCCCTTAATTTTGCGCATAGTAGCTGAAAATCAGGTTAATATTAGTGGAGATAGGTTGTATAAAGGGTTTAGATAATCTTCTCACATACCATTGTAGCCTGGATACGGTCACCACCGCCTAGTCCTTTGCTCCACCATTGGCGGTGGTGACTGAATGTAGGTGATAGCCTTTTGAAGCTTGTTTATTGAAAACATCCTCTAATTCTGTAAGGTTTCCTGATCCAGTACTGAAAAAACTTTTCTTTCAAAGTTACTTGAAGGACAACGTAGTGTAGTACATTTACTCCAGATGCAGTAGAAAAGCTACCTTCTTGTTTTACAGTGTCAAAAAATCCTATAGGAGTTACCTCTTCTTAGTTATTATCTTTTTTAATAAAGATTTAGTTTTAGCTTGTGGTAATGTGTCAATGAGTTCTAGTACTAGATGTTTACTGTCGTTATCTAAAATGAGATATTTATAAACTAGATCGGAAATTTCCGTTTCTTTTAGTTCATCAAAATCTAGTAATGCATCAAATAATCGTATAAAAAAGTCGTTTTCACCAATACCTGATACAAGAGCATCGTAAGCAGGATTTCCGTGAGAATCAGTTCCGTATTTTTGATTTATACGTTGTTTTATAAGTGCAATCTTTTCAATAGTTTTTTTATTAAATTTATTCTGTTCAGTTGATTTACCTAGTTTTTTCAAGATCTTCCTCAGCATTTAGGCGTTTGATTAAATCATTACGATATTTTTCAAACTCTGCCCCACTATTAAAGGTCATAACTTCATCACCATAACCTAATAAGGAGGAAATACTAACCAAAAAAAATCAGCTAAAATCTGAGCTTTTTCTGGTTTGATAGTATGTTTATTGTTTTCCCCGTTAGATATCAACCATTTGTATATTGGTTTCTCATTTTCTTTTAGTCGTTTATTTATAATTTCGGCTAGTTAATCTTGAGTTATTCCTTACTCAGTTCTTAAAACTTTTAATCTATTTTTAATTGTTAACATTTTACCACCTCGGTTAAATTATAACCGCTAAAAAAACTTCTGTAAAGTTTTTTTATTATGTGACTTTCAGTCCGTCTCGCTCCATTAGGTGCGAGACAAAAAAACTCCAAACGCGATACAATTAAGGTGTTCAAGCCAATTGTAAAGCGAAAGGAGAAAAATATGGCTCAAAAAGCACATAGTTTATCACACACAAAATGGATGTGTAAATATCACATTGTGTTCACCCCTAAGTATAGACGAAAAGTGATCTATAATCAATATCGAAGTAGTTTGGGAGAAATATTCCATAGATTATGTAGTTATAAAGGTGTTGAGCTTATCGAAGGCCATTTAATGCCAGATCATGTTCATATGTTAGTAAGCATTCCACCTAGAATTAGTGTTGCAAGTTTCATGGGATATTTAAAAGGTAAAAGTGCTCTAATGATGTTCGATAAACACGCCAATCTGAAATATAAGTTTGGGAATCGACATTTTTGGAAAGAGGGATATTATGTGAGTACAGTTGGCCTCAATGAAGCCACAATAAAGAGAGACATTCAGGAACAAAAGCGAAAAGATATTGCTTTAGATAAGTTGAGTGTAAAAGAATATGAAGATCCCTTTAGGGATAGTGGCAAGTAGTACATATGCCTTTTTGAGAGGCTTGTGACGAGTCAAATACAATAAGGCTTGAACAAAGTGAAAGCCAGCGTCTTTAGGCGCTGGCTAGTTATCTAGGCTTATAGCCCTGGTACAAAACACCCGTTTGGCGGGAGGTCATGATTTTTCCTGCTCCACTTGTGTGCAAAGTGGTATAATAAAAATAATTGAAATCAAAAGAGACAAAACTATGGAAGAAAAAATAATTTTACCACAAAATACACGACTGATGGGGGCTCTGCTTGGTTTTATCGGAGGAAGCCTCGATGTCTTTTGCCACATGCACTACCGGAGTTTGGTCGCGACCCAAACGGGGAACCTCCTGCTTCTCATCGCTGATTGGCACGATCCCCGTGTCGAAAATACCATCATGCGTTTTTCATCTATTCTATTTTTCTCGATCGGCTTTCTGGTTGCCCTCCATATCAAAGAATATCGCAAGACAGCCTTTTGGCGAACCAAGATGTTGATTCCTTTGTTTGTGGTGACACTCCTGATTCCCTTGGTGTCTGTCATACCACCTGTAGAAGTTCCCTTTATTGCTTTTGGGACAGGGATGATGATGTTGACCTTTACAGGGAGCCTCATCGAAAATCACCCTTATGTGATCTTTATGACTTCCGGCAATTATCGCAAGATGCTGACGGCCTTGTATCGAATCACTCGAGGAAAGGGAGATTTGGACGAGTATCGGCGTCAGGCCATGAATTACGGGATTGTTGTTGGAAGCTTTGTTGCGGGAGCGATTAGCGTGGCCATCCTCATGCATTTCATTCACCAATGGTCCATCTGGTTGATCACAGCCAACCTCTTTTTGATCATGACCTATTACACCGCCAGAGTCAAACAACTCGGCCTGCAAACAGACAATCTA
>NZ_JAPVYQ010000020.1:0-28594 GCF_041431935.1 Streptococcus sp. 27098_8_99
TCTCTTTCTTCCTTATAGGATATTTTCATATTCATCGCGGACAGATTGAGGCCAGACACTGGTTTGGACTTCACCGATATGTTTCTTACGAAGCAAGAACATAGCCAAACGAGATTGTCCGATCCCTCCACCAATTGTAAGTGGGAAAAGACCATTTAACAAAGCTTTGTGCCACTCTAATTGGAGACGATCCTCGTCCCCTGTGATCGCAACTTGACGGCGAAGCGTATCTTCATCGACACGGATCCCCATTGAAGACAACTCAAAGGCGGAACCTAGAACGTCATTCCAGACGAGGATATCGCCATTCAAGCCCTTGTAGCCATTTTCAGACTCTGTTGTCCAGTCATCGTAGTCAGGTGCACGTCCATCGTGTGGTTTGCCATCCGCAAGCTCTCCACCAATCCCGATCAAGAAAACGGCTCCGAATTCTTTGGCAATAGCATTTTCACGCTCTTTTGGAGTTAAATCTGGATAGCGTTCCACCAATTCTTCTGTGTGAACGAAGGTAATTTGTTTTGGAAGAACTGACTCAATATCATAGCGCGCTTCTACTGCTAGTTCTGTTAAACGAATCGCCTTGTAGATCTTTTCAACCGTTTCTTTGAGGTAGGCGATGTTGCGTTGACCATTGGGGATGACCTTTTCCCAGTCCCATTGGTCTACATAAACAGAGTGGATAGCGTCTAGCGAATCTTCATCTGGACGAAGGGCCTTCATATGGACAAAGAGACCTTCTCCTTCGCCAAAACCAAAACGTGCCAAGGTATGGCGTTTCCATTTTGCAAGTGAATGCACGACTTCATAAGTCTCATCAGGAATTTGAAGGACCTTGACAGATACCGGATGTTCAATCCCAGAAAGGTTATCCTGCATCCCGTCTCCGACCTTGCTCAAAATTGGCCCTTGGACTTCAATGATGTCCAATTTATCTTTTAAATATTGTGTGAACGTCGTTTTAACAAACGAAATTTCTTTTTGTTGGTGTATAAAACTTTTTTTCATATAGTTCCTCATTTATAGACATTTTAGAAATGATTATACTCTTTTTTCAATCAAAATCAAGTCTTTTCATTCGTTTTCAACTGAATTTTTCTCTTGCAAAAAGGATTCATTTTTGATAAACTGTATGTAACTTTTAAAACGTTACATAGGAGAAGCGACATGTTTGATGCAAAAAAACTAAAAGAACGACGCCTAGAAAAAGGCTTGACCCAAGCTGATGTCTACGAGGATCTCAAGATTTCTCGCAAGACTTACTCCAGTTGGGAGAATGGCTTAGCAGAGCCACACGAAAAAAATCTCAGGAGGTTGGCCAAGCGCCTCTCCGTTAAAGAGGACTACTTTATTAACAAAGACTCCGCACTCTACACCTACCCTTTATTAACCCCACCTCATCAAAAGAAAGTCGACCAGTTGGCCAGCCAGTTATTCGAACAGCAGCAAAAAGTTGTTTCCTTGACAGCTTATAAGGTTCTTTCTATTGAGCTAGCAGCCGGTTTGGGACATACCTTTTATGACAACGAAACGGACTATGAAACTGTCTATTTTGACCAAGAGATCCAACACGACTTTGCCTCTTGGGTATCCGGAGATTCGATGGAACCTCTCTATCCCAATGGCTCTGTTGCCCTCATGAAGCAGACTGGGTTTGACTACGATGGTGCTGTCTATGCCCTCATCTGGAACGGGAAGACCTATATCAAGAAAGTCTATCGGGAAGCGGAAGGCTTGCGCTTAGAATCCATCAACCCTGACTACGATGATTTATTTGCTCCCTATGAAGACGAGCCCAAAATCGTCGGCATTGTGGTCGGGCATTTTCTTCCACTCGAGGTTTAAATATGCTATTTGATTATTCACGTGAGCCTCATGCTGATATTGCTTTTGTGGATATGAAAAGTTTTTATGCTAGCTGTGAATGTGTCCGTCTGGGGCTCAACCCCTTGACGACTTCCCTTTGCGTCATGAGTCGGAGCGACAATTCTGCTGGCCTGATTTTGGCGAGCTCTCCCGTTTTTAAACAAGTCTTTGGCAAGAAGAATGTCAGCCGTAGCTACGACCTACCTTTTGACCTCAAAACCAGAAAATTTAATAGCTACGTCGCCAAAAAGCAAGGATTGCCAATAGATCCAACCTTTGTTTCCTACATTGAATCCTGGGCCAAGAGGACCCTGATTGTGCCTCCACGGATGAATGCTTACATTCAGGTCAATATGGAGATTCAAAAAATCTTTCAGGAATTTGCGGCACCAGATGATATTTTCCCTTACTCGATTGACGAAGGCTTTATCGATCTGACCTCTTCCTTAAATTATTTTATTCCAGATCCCTCCCTCTCTCGAAAGGAAAAACTGGATCTCCTTTCTGCCAGGATCCAAAAAAGGATCTGGCAGGAAACTGGCATCTACTCTACCATCGGCCTCAGCAACGCCAATCCCCTTCTTGCCAAGCTAGCCTTGGACAATGAAGCTAAGCATTGCCGAAATATGCGTTCCAATTGGTCTTATGAAGATGTAGAAAGTAAGGTCTGGAAACTGCCCCAGCTCACTGATTTTTGGGGCATTGGACGTCGTACTGAAAAGCGATTGCAAAAGATCGGGATCACGTCGATTGCCGAACTGGCTCAAGCTCACCCCGATCTCTTAAAGAAAGAATTTGGAGTCATGGGCCTTCAACTGTGGTTCCATGCTCATGGCATTGATGAAAGCAATGTCCACAAGCCTTATCATCCGAAGTCACGAGGTATTGGTAATTCTCAAATCTTGCCCTATGACTACCATCTACAAGCTGATATTGAACTGGTGTTTCGGGAGATGGCTGAACAGGTGGCTATTCGCTTGCGACGGAAAAAAAAGAAGACCCAACTGGTCTCCATTCATGCCTCCTACTCCAAAATCGAGGGGCTTCCGTCCATTCACTGCCAGCAAAAGATTGAGCCTACCCAATCCACCAAGGTTTTATCCGATACGGTTCTGCGGCTCTTTCGCTCCAAGTACGAAGGAGGCGCCATTCGGCAGATTGGTGTTTTTTATGGAGAACTTGTCGAGGAGTCTCTTCAACTCCTTTCTCTCTTCGATGACCCAGTAGCCTTGGAAAAAGAGGAGAAACTCCAGCAGACCATTGACCGCATTCGGGATCAATTTGGCTTTACCTCTCTTCAGAAAGGATCCTCACTACTAGAAAACTCACGCGCCATTGCACGCAGTAAATTAACAGGCGGACATTCCGCAGGAGGCTTAGATGGATTAACATGATCGACCGTTCTTATCTCCCTTATCAATCCGCCCGCGAATTTCAAGATCGTGGCATGGCCAAATGGGCTGGCTTCTTTTTATCCGAGCACACAACTGCCCTGCATACAAAAGAAATTGACCGCAGTCAGCTCACAATTCTTCCACTTGCTGAGCAGATCCAGCTCCTGGAGCAGGCCTTTCAACAACAAACGACGATCTCGATCACAATTCTAGAGGGGAATCAATTTGCAACCTACACAGGTTCGATTCACACCTTATCTGCTTCTGAGCTTCTTCTCAAAAGCGATGGCCACTACCACCGTCTCCTCGTAGACTCTATCATTTTTATTGAATCTGAGGAAACACCCTATGAAACCTATTCAGACTAAACACGAATTACAATTTGATTATTTTTCGGAGAATTACCACCAATTTGAGATGGACTTTTACAAGTGGGCCGCTACTTCTACGCCGCTCGTCTTTTTAGAAGATGATATTCTCCACTCTATGGCAGCAGGCCAGCGAAACTACTTTCGTCTTCACCACACCAAAAGTCGGGATCATCGAGACCATTATTTCTATTTTAAGGTTTCCACACTCTCCCAATCACCCCTGACCCGTATTTACGCTTATACAGGACATCACTTACAAAAGATAGATCCTCATCAGACAGAGAAAAAGGATAGCTTGATCTGAGAAGCTATCCTTTTTCTTAATTTATGGGATTCACTACAGTCCTTACGAGTGATTAGAATCCATCTACGTTTGTGTAGATTTTTTGTACGTCCTCGTCGTCTTCAAGAACGCTGTAAAGTTTTTCAAATGTTTCCAAATCTTCACCTGACAACTCAACTTCTGATTGAGGAATCATTTCCAATTCTGTTACTTGGAATTCTTCGACACCTGATTCACGCAAAGCAACGATTGCTTTGTGAAGATCAGTTGGAGCAGTGTAGACTGTGATCGTTCCTTCTTCTGCTTCGACATCATCTACATCCACATCTGCTTCAAGCAAAAGCTCAAAGATGGCATCGGCATCATCACCAGCAAAGACGATAACACCTTTGTTGTCAAAGAGATAAGATACAGAACCTGAAGCTCCCATGTTACCACCGTTTTTACCAAAGGCAGCACGGACATTGGCAGCTGTACGGTTGACGTTTGACGTCAAGGTATCAACGATCAACATCGAACCATTTGGCCCAAACCCTTCGTAACGTCCTTCTGTAAAGGTTTCGTCTGTATTTCCTTTTGCCTTATCGATCGCTTTATCAATAACGTGTTTTGGCACTTGCGCTTGTTTAGCACGGTCAATAACGAATCTCAAAGCAGTATTTAGTTCTGGATCTGGTTCACCCTTTTTAGCAGCTACATAGATCTCCACACCAAATTTGGCATACACTTTTGAGTTGGCACCATCTTTGGCAGTTTTCTTGGCAACAATATTGGCCCATTTACGTCCCATGAGGATTCTCCTTAAATTTTTTCAAATTATTTTCAATCTTTAACATTATATCACAAATCATCGAAGTTAGACTAGATTTTTCTATTTTTAGAAAGGGGATTTTATAGGAATTTTCTTCGAGTTGGGAATTTTAAATAGCTATCCTAACTATCAAAAAGATCCTCTTTTAAAGACTTAATAATGATCTTTAAAAGAGAGAAG
This sequence comes from Streptococcus sp. 27098_8_99, assembly GCF_041431935.1. Classification (NCBI taxonomy): domain Bacteria; kingdom Bacillati; phylum Bacillota; class Bacilli; order Lactobacillales; family Streptococcaceae; genus Streptococcus; species Streptococcus sp. 27098_8_99. The sequence goes on from NZ_JAPVYQ010000020.1 coordinate 4,903, forward strand.
AGCGACACCTGACTCATCTAGCATATAAATCAGGCGATTCTCTGCATCAATCCGTCTTGACCATGCTCCTTGAAAGTCATATTTCAAGGGCTCAGGCTTACCAATCCCTGCAAATGGGTCCCTTTGGATCTCTTTGATAAGGGTATTGATTCGCTTCAGTGTTTTTTTGTCCTGACTTTGCCAGTAACAATAATCCTTCCAGGCATCTTCTGTAAACTTGAGTAACATCCGTTACCCCTCAATCTCATGGAGTTGAACCTGACCAGCTCGGACTTCTGCCATGCCCCGCAAGACCTTATCTGACAATTCCTTGTTCTGAGCTAGTCTCAGGGTTTCTTGTAGGCTGTCCCACTCGCTCTTAGAGATGACCACAATATCTTCGTCTGGATTCTTATTCACGACCGTCAAAGGCTCAAACTCATCATTCACCTTCTTCATATAATCCTTCAAATGATTGCGGAATGTTGAATAAACGACTGCTTCCATGACCATACCTCATTCTACCTCTTTTCTATTATTATACATGAAAAAGAAAAACTCGTCAGGAACTTGTACAAGTTTTTCCCTCTTCACTTAATTATTCGTAAAAAGTTTCTAAATTTGGTAAAAAAATCTACTGTCTAAAGGAATTTTTAGACAGTAGATAAACACTATTTCCTTACATCATAAACTTCTTGCCTTACGTGAATGTGGACAGAGAAAATTTACGTCAGACTGTTTATTCTTCCACTCTCACTGGCACCCGACCCCAGATCTGATCTCGCAATTGGGGATGGCCTAGCTGATACACCTGATCCGCTTGCTGGGTCAAACTATCCCAAGGTTCCTTACCGATTCGAGTCACGATTCCTACTGATTTTTTCAAGCCTTTGAGATGAGCTTGTCCCTTTGCGGAAAATCCTAAGACATGAATGGCGTCGGGAAGAGCTTGATCCATCGCCCCTACCAAGATGTAGGTCAAGATGCGGCGGACACGAGCTTTGGTATAGCGCTTGGTTGCGACTTTCTCCACCAACTCTTCCACAGAGCTAGCACCTCGAACCGCATCCTTTATCCGATTGGCCACTTCTTCATTGACTTGAAAAATCTGTGTCAGATCTGGATGGGTTAGGATTTGATAACGGAGCAGTTGGTCATAATTCTCCCAAGACACCTGTGGAGCCGACTGAAAGAGTTGACTATTGGGCATGAATTTAGCGACAAAGTCCTGATCTTCCTTGTGTAGGCGTAGACTAGTCGCAGAAGCATAGGCCACTTCTTTTTCCTCTGAATGGTAGCCTGCTCCCTGGCGCTGGACGGACTTGAGCGCAATTCCCTTCCCAGCACAAGCCTTGGCATAGGCCAAACCCAGGATATGATTGGGAGTATCTCCTGTGAACTCCACTCCAGCAAAGGTTTCCCACATTTTTTGGGTCTTTTGTGGATAGGATAAATCGTCAGGAAGGCTTCGCAAGAAAGCTTCCATTTCCGCCTCATTCTCCGAGTAGACTGTCGCAATCGCTTGGTAATCTAAGACTTCTTCTGTCCCAAAGGTCAATTGGTCGATTCCTAGACGGGATAAGATTTCTACCGCTCCCTTAGCAAAATGATCCGCCGATTGAACAGCCACGAGAAAGGGGAGCTCGACCACCAGATCCGCTCCATTTTCCAAAGCCATCTGAGCCCGTGTCCACTTGTCTACAATGGCAGGCCCGCCACGTTGAACAAAATTCCCAGACATGACCACAATCTTCACCCCTTCTGCCTGTTCCAGCAGGTACTTGTGTCCATTGTGAAAAGGATTAAATTCTGCAATAATTCCTGTAACTGTCATGCTGCCCTACTTCTGTGCTACAAAAAACCAACGTTTGCTGGTCTTTGTTGGCTCTTTGTCCTCAAAGTCTGCATACAATTTGAAAGATTTAAAGCCAGCCTGCTCCAATAAGATGTCATATGTTAAAACTTCATAGGTGCGTTCCTCATGAACTTCATCGTGGCGACTAAAGCTGCCATCCTCTTCTTGGACAAAGAAGGTCAGCTCATGGACGATCGAGTGAGGGGCTGCATCCTCATAGGTATCCCAGAGCATGGCAAAGTCTTCGGCATTCTCGTGGTAGGAATAGCCTGGGAAAACCTCATCCGTCTGATAGGTCGAATGGACATCAAAGATAAAAACTCCGTCCTCATTGAGGGCATTATACACTTCTTTAAAGACATCCCCTACTTCTACCTCGTCCTGCATGTAGCAGATAGAATCCGAGTAGCAGGTTACAAAGTCATAAGTTCCTGCTTGCGACAGGTCCAGCATATTGCCCTCGATAAAATCAATCTTTTGCTTGGCTGAAGCAGCTCTTTTTTCAGCAATTTTCAGCATGTCAGCACTCAGGTCTAACCCTGTCACATCAAACCCAGCTTGAGAAAAGCGGACAGACTGAATCCCTGTCCCACAAGCCAATTCTAGCAATTTTTTCCGGTCCTTGCTTTTAGGGAGATGCCGGAGAGAAAAATCCGTCCACAAATCATACAGACTATCATCCATGACCGCATCGTAGACCGCCGCAAACGTTTCATAAGTCGCCATAAATCAAGATACAAAGAGCGTTAAAAGCATAGAGAAAATAGGAAACTTTCTGCCGTATCCTCAGATACAAAGGAAGTTTATCTTTTTCTCACAGCTTTTAGCTCGTGTTCAGTTATCAAATTAACTAAACACGGGGCCCCATCCTTTCTTTCCATAGAATTTCAATTTAACCAACAAAACTCAGTTGCTACCAACTGAGTTCACCTGCTTATGCTAGGGCTGCTGAAAGATCGACAGCACTTGCTTCGTGCCATAGCTTTTCTAGGTTATAGTGGGCACGCATTTCTTCTGAAAAGACATGGACCACCACACCACCTAAGTCAAGAAGGACCCAACCTCCAGCTGAGTCACCTTCGACATGGCTGGCATTGCCACCAGCTTCAACGACTTTCTCACGAATATTTTCAGCGATTGCTTCCAACTGACGGCTATTCATAGAGCTTGCGATGACAAAGTAATCTGTCACGCTGGTTAAGCTTTGAACATCCAAAGCCACAATGTCTTCTGCACGTTTTTCATCGGCAGCTTTAACAACAAGTTCAAGTAATTCTTTTTCTTTCATTTAGTCCTCTTTCCTTAAAAAATTGATTTGTAATCTAAGACATCCGCAAAACGTTCTGCCCAAATATTTTCATAAAATTCATTAAGCGTTTCTGCCGGAATATCCTCTCCATCAAAGGTTGTGACAACTCCTTCTGGAATGACCAGCTTGTAGCCGTATTCAAACCCTACTTTGACGGATGTATCGACACAATATTCTGTCTGCATACCACACAGGACCAGTTGTTCAATCCCTTGTTGATCCAAGTATTCTTTTAATCCTGTCTCTTTAAATATGCTATTGTATCGCTTCTGAAATACCTTTTCATCTGCCTTCCTCTTCAACAGGGGCGATAATTGCCAATCTTCCGAGGTTAAAGCCTCTGGCGTTTCAATATGCTGCATGTAGATAATTTCAATCTGCTGTTTTCTAGCCTGATCTTGCAAATAAGCAATCTTCTCCAGAAGCTTTTCTGTCTCAAAGCCTGTTTCCACTAAGATATTTTGTACGTCAATAATGATAAAAGCTGTCTTCACTCACTGCTCCTCTTTCAAATACTTCACAAATGCATTATAGGTTTCAAGGGTTTGGGGATAAATGGGCAATCCTTGGTGAGCCAGGTGTTCGACTGTGCGAGCCGTCTCATAAGCCACAGCACGATCCAAGGAGACTTGGGCGATGTCACGTGCTTGCTCTACCCCCGGAAAAGCCCGGTTGTGCTCAATGTAATCAGCCACATAGACAATCTTGTCTAAGGTTGACATCTGATCACTCCCCACGGTGTGAATCTCAATACTGCGAAGAATGGCTGGATCTGTCAGTCCGAGGTCTTCTTGGATCTTGTAAATCCCGACCATCCCATGCCAGACATTGTTCCCCCAGTTTTTTAATGCTGGATCCAGCTCATAGCGATCGATCAAGTCCAAAAATTCCTGATCTGATAATTTCTTGGCGTAGTCATGTAACAAACCTGCTAGACCAGCCTGCTCTTCATCTGCCCCATAGCGTTTGGCCAAGTCACGCGCAGCCTTCTCAACCCCTAAACAGTGGGTTAGCCGCTTTTCTGGCAGGATTTGACGCATTTTTTCAAGCAAGAACTCACGAGAAAAGCCTAGATAGTTTTCATAGGTCATTGATACAATCCTTCTTTCTTGATGTAGTCCAAGACTGGTTTTGGCAACATAAAATTCGGCGTCCGACCCTTGGCTACAAAATCACGCACCATATTAGAGGAGATGTCCATTAGAGGAACATCCACCCAGATCACCGGATAAGAAGTCCCTGCCTTATAGCGTGGTCGCTGTACCCCGACAAATTGTACAATCTCCACCAATTCATCGATGCGGTGCCATTTTGGTAAATAATCCACCATATCTGCACCAATAATGAAGTAATAATCTGTGTCTGGATCGCGTTCATTGAGCAAGAGCATGGTGTCATAGGTATAGGAAATGCCTTTCCGTTCGAGCTCGATCGTCTCGATTTCCAGACCTTCAATGCCTTCAATGGCTAATTCCAGCATCTTAAGGCGATGATGCTCTGCAATCGTCCCCTTGGCATCGACATGCGGCGGCTCATACTCAGGCATCAAGAGCACCTTATCTAACCCTAATTGTTGGCGCACTTGATCCGCAACGACCAAATGGGCATTGTGGACCGGATTGAAATTTCCACCCAAAATACCAACTTGTTTGCGTTTCTTGTCTTTGATCTCTGGCTCTAACTCTACCTTGGTAAAGGGAGTCAATAGTTCAATTGCCATAGGTTTGCTCTCCTTGATGTCCTAAATTTCTTTTACCTTCGCTGAAATTTTACGATTTTCTTTTTTGCTTGATTGTTTGAACAAGATGAGAATCCGACCAATCTTTTGGACAGTTTCCACACCGATTTCCTCTTCCAAGATTTCTGCTACTTCATGGATGTTCTCATCCGTATTTTGAAGAAGGGTCACCTTGATCAGTTCGCGCGCATCTAGCGCTTGGCGCACACTGGTTTTGATTTGGTCATTGAGCCCATTTTTCCCAATTTGGATAATGGGTTTGAGGCTGTGGGCTTGGCTATTGAGGAAAGCCCGTTGTTTGGATGTTAATGTCATATTTTTACTTCCTTTTTTTGATCGTTATTTTAAGTGGTAGGGACGGCCGGAACTAATTTTTCAAAGATCTCATCTTTGAAAAATGGATTTCCTCACCTCAAAATGGAGCCTTAGTCTCCATTTTGCCCTTGCCAATCTCACGATTGGCAACTACACCACGGCAATAACGATCTCTTTATGAGCTCACTTTGTTCGCTCTTCAGATATATTTCTTCCTGTTTTTTTAAATAATAGCTTTGCGGGTAACGACGGCGACGCCTTCTGGTGCCCATATGGCTACTTTGGCTTCGCCATTGACGCGGATCCAGCCGAGTCCTGAGATGACCAGGTCTGTCTTATCCTTGATGGTAAACTCATGAGAAACCAAGGGTGGGAATTCTTCTTTTTCCTTGCTGTTAGGAGGAGTTAGTAAGCCACCGACATGCTTGTCATAAAAGGCGGTCGCTCCTTCTAGCTTGGTTCGGTGAAGCTTGAGTTCGTTGTCAAAGAAGGCGGTGAAACCTTGCTTTTCTCCCTTAATAAAGTCAAAACGTCCCAGACCACCCAAGAAGAGGGTTTGCTCTGGATTGAGCTGATAAGTCTTAGGCTTGATTTCCTTTTTAGGGCTGACATACTTGAGATTTTTTGCTGTCAAGTAATGGGCCATCTGGTGGCGATGAATAATCCCTGGTGTATCGTAGATGTAGGATCCATCGTCCAGTGGGATTTCGATCTTGTCCAGTGTCGTTCCTGGGAAGCGAGAGGTTGTAATGATATCCTTGTCTCCAGTGATTTCTTGGATGATCGCATTGATGAGGGTTGATTTTCCAACGTTGGTCACACCCACCACATAGACGTCACGGCCTTTGCGGTACTGCTCGATCTTTTCCATCAAGTCCTTGATAGCACTCTTATTTTGAGCAGAGGTGAGAACCACATCGACAGGACGCATGCCTTCTTCGTGGGCCCGCTCCATCAACCAATGGGTCACCTTGCTATCCTTGACAGACTTGGGTAAGATATCCTTTTTATTTCCAACCAAAAGCACATCATTTCCTGCTACAAAACGAGGTAAGCCAGGAATGACGGAGCCATTAAAGTCAAAAATATCCACTACATTGACCACGAGAGCATCACTATCTCCTACCTCGTGAAGGAGTTTTAGGAAATCATCATCTGTCAGATGCACATCAGTGATTTCATTGTAGTGACGCAGACGGAAACAGCGTTGGCAATAGACTTCGCCTGTTTCCAAGCCCTTTTCAAGAGCTGATTGGGGAGTATAGCCTAGCCCCTCTTTGTTTTCTGTCTGAATGGGGGCTCCACAGCCAATACAGAATAATTCTTCCATTCTTAAATTCCTTTTTTGTATACAATCGGACCATATTTTTCGGCCATTTGCTTCATCACACGGCGTTCACGCGCCCGGTTGATCTGCGTCTTGATCGAGTCATGCTCGACTAAAGGCTTGACCAAAATCGAACGAATGCCTGCACGATGGGCAGCCCGGATATCCGTCATCAGTTGATCCCCGACCATGACCACTTCATTTTTCTCATAGTGGAAACGTTTGAGGGCACGATCAATCCCAAAAGTAAAGGGCTTGAGCGACCAGGCTTCATAGTCAATATCAAATTTCTCAACAGCGCGCTTGACCCGTTTGGGACTATTATTAGACACCACGATAACCCGAATCCCTCCATCACGAAGGTCATGCAACCACTGGCGCATTTCGGGAGTCCCATCCGGATTATTCCAAGCAATCAAGGTATTATCCAAATCCACAAGGACGGCCTTGATGCCCTGTTTTTTTAAGTCTGCAACGGTGAGATCATAGGCTGCTCCCACCGCAAAATCTGGTTTGTAATTTTCGATTGACACGTTTTTCTCCATTTTTTATACTCCTTTCATTGTAGCATAAAAAGGCCCATTTTGCACCCGCTTCACGACTAAAACAGCGACAGACTCCAATCAGGTCGCTTTCACTACTCAAAAAATAGACAAAATCCTTACAAAGTTCCAAAAACATGGTATAGTAGAAGAAAAAGAACTCGGAATTTTTTATGAAACAAACAAGCTTAAAAGAGGTATCTCCTCTTCTCCAGCGCATCATCAATTGGTCATCCATCATTGGGGCCCTCGCAACCCTTGCATTCTGTATCTGGGCCTACTTTTCTGGAATCCTTCAATCCAAAGAAACCTTGTCAGCTTTTATTTTGCAAGCCGGAATCTTCGGGCCACCGCTCTTTATCTTTCTTCAGATCCTTCAAACAGTGGTCCCTATTATTCCTGGCGCCCTGACATCTGTCGCTGGTGTCTTTATCTATGGCCATATTATCGGGACCATTTACAATTACATCGGAATTGTCATTGGCTGTGCCATTATCTTTCACCTTGCGAGAATGTACGGGCCTAAGTTCGTCCAATCCATGGTCAGTCAGAAGACTTACGACAAGTATATTAACTGGCTCAATGAAGGCAAGCGGTTCGATCGCTTCTTTATCTTCATGATGATCTGGCCAGTTAGTCCTGCCGACTTCATCTGTATGCTGGCAGGTCTGACCAATATGACCTTCAAACGCTACATGACTATCATCATCCTCTGCAAACCTATCACCCTTGTCATCTACACCTATGGCCTGACCTATATCATCGATTATTTCTGGCAAATGGTCTAAAGCATAACACCACTTCCTAATTGACTAGGAGGTGGTGTTTTTGTAGTTCTATGAATAGTCTGTTACTCTCTATTTCGCAACCCAACCAATCGCATCTGCAGGAGGATTGTCCACATCAATCCAGATGAAATCAATGCCGATTTCACCGTTTTTGTATTTGGAAAGACGAATACCATTGATTTCTAGCTGAGACAGTTTCTTACCCGTTAAGATCTCTCTATCTTTTAGCTGAAAGACCCCACGAAGAATCCAATTACCAAGAATTTCTTGCTTATCAGTTGATTGAATGGCCTTCCCAGCTTCTTGGTTGATATAGGCCGTAATCACATCACCTGATGATAAAAATCGTAGTTTAAAGGTCCGTTCTTCTTTTTGGAGCACAAGTTTACTTGTATCTGGCTCAAACCTTCCAATATCTTTACCAAAAAAGTCCGGACGCTCCTCATGAAAATGTTTGGAGTCTGGAAGAGGAATATACACTTCACTGACTGGACGATACACCAGCTGTTCAATTTCTTTGATTAGTTTTTCATTCCCCGTCTCGTGTACAAAGCGAATCAAGTCCTCGCGAATAGATTTCATCTGGGCTTTTTCTTCCTTGGTAGACCATTTTTTCAAGAGGATTTCTTCTAAAGAAAAAGTCACAAAAGCTAGTTCTTCTGGAGCCAGACTGTCTTTAAATTTTTCCTGAATCTTTAAAATCCGTGGCAAGCGGTCCTTCTTGGCCAACTTTGATCCACCATTAAAGGCATTAAAGCCAGAATTTTCTTCTACATTTCCATGCTTGTCTGTGATCACCCAAGAAACGGTTTCAAGAATTTCCGAATCACTTTTTTCTGAGGTCAATAAGTGAAGGTGTTCAAAAAGATAAAAGGGATCCTCGACATAATTCACATCCCAAGTATCAACCACAATCTCCCTATTCCTAAAGGTCATATGGAGCTGACTATCTGCAGCCGTGTATTTGTAGTCATGCTGGCCGTCCGTAAAACGGAAATTTGTCGGATTGTTCTTGGTTGTTGATCCTAAAATTTTGAGATGGTCCAGATCAACGGGCAAATAAGTCGTCTCTCCTACATGGATCTGAGGCTTGTGTCCCTTCGAGGTCGGCATCAAGACATGATAGACGGCTTCTACATGACCAGCATCAGAATGAAATCCTTTTATGAGTGCTTTAGATGATTCAATCCGTTGATTTCGCAAGGTCGCAATCTCACGGGCCAGTTTTTCATAGCGGGCATCATTTTCTTTATCAGCTGTTTCCTTGTCCGGTGAAATATCAGCATGAAATCGAATTTCACTCAACAACTCATTCCAAGACTGTGAATCTTTCTTGAACTGAGCAATTTTTTGATCCCCTGAGTCCAAACCAAAGGATTTAATCCCAACCAAATATTTATGTTGCTCGTCAACGACCAGCGAAGCATCATAAGAGGTGTTGGCAATATCCTCCCCAACCGCATGAAAAGCTTTTTGGAAAACAGTCTCTTGGAATTTTGAATTGACAATCGGAGCAACGTAGTTTTCTCGATCATTAGAATCTTCGGCTTCTGCCTTTTGAGAAAAGGCCTCACTCAGACTAGCAAAATTGGTAATGAGCGTCTTGTATTTTTCCTTTTGTTCTTGTTTTAGGTGTTCCCACATCATTCAATCCTCACTTCTTATTTAAGTATATCAAAAGAAGACTAGTTTTTCACTAGTCCCCTTACTTATATAATTCGTTAAATAATGCTGTAAAACTCTAAATTCCCACGTTTTTTTACCAATCTGAAATAATCTTCGTCGGATAAAATCGCAAGCCCATCCTCATAGGAAGCAATCTTCTTCTCTGCTTCCTCATAAGTAGAGACAAAATCTTTCACATAAGACTGGCCTTCAAACTGACCATTCATCTTGGTGTAGATGATGGCAAATTTTCCTGAGCGATCCAGTTGAGACGGCCCTTGACTTTCATTCAAAGCTTTGGCAACATTTTCCGCGATACGTTTAATCACGGGAACAACTACGCTATTTCCAGCTTGTTTGTAGAGCTGACCATTGGAAACCCCTTCTGGGATTTTAAAGGACTTAGGATACCCTTGGACATTAAAGGTTTCTTTGGGAGTCAACTTCCGAATCTCGCCACTATCTGTCAAAATCAATGGAACGTTATGTCCACCTGTTCCCATATTGGCTGTCAAGGTAGGTACGACACCGTTTTTGTTTTCACGGACATATTGGCGACGCCATTGGTAGACCGTATCTTGACTAGTCACTTCAAACTTCAACTGATCGTAGAAATTCTGCTTGCCTTCACGATAGTAGTAAATCTCATCAAGCTTATCGCCGAAGTTAATGACGTCTTGAAGAGAAGTCGTGAGCTTGATTTCCTCTGGAAATTCAAACAAGTCATAAGCTTCCTTTGTATCAAAACCGACAATGTAAATACGCTCACGGTTTTGTGGGATATTTCCATAGTCTTTCCCGTTGAGAACCTTCCACTTGATGAAGTAGTTGTTCTCGGTCAAGGCTTCACGAATAACTTTGAAGGTATTGCCATGGTCATGACCGACCATGTTCTTGACGTTTTCGATGAAGATGGCACGAGGTTTACGCCCCTCAATCATGCGAAGCAACTCAAAGAAAAGATCGCCACGATCATCATCAAAGCCCTTGCGGTAACCCGCAATGCTAAAGGCCTGACAAGGGAAACCTCCCATAATCACATCCACGCGCTCAGCCGGAATATCCTCTGGCTGAACATCGTGAATATCGCGATCATCCAAATAGGTATCTGGATGGTTTAACTGATAAGTCTGACGCGCATACTTATCAAACTCATTGGCATACACCACTCTGAACTCGTTGGTCTGTTCAAATCCCAACTCAATTCCCCCAACACCTGAGAAGAAAGCTGCAATATTGTACTTCTCAGATCGGTTCGAACTTACAGAATTTGTCATGTAGTAACCTGCTTTCTAAAAATATATAACTAAATAGTATAACAGCTTATATAAAAACAACATTATGAAATTCTTCTACCAACACAACCCCAAGTAAAAATTTCTTTTCCAATGGCGGTCCATTTTGAATCGACAAATGTATCTTTTACAAAGTTTTCAAATATGAAAATTAAATCATCACAGTTCCCTAAACTCTTATCAGGAAGGTATCCAATGACTTTTTTCAACAAATCACATCGACTAATAATAACTTTTGAAATATATAAACTTTTTAAAGTTTCACTTACTTTAAATGATTCAACACAATCTTTCCAACAAGCATTATATTCATCAGTATATGTTTTATTGGCTTGGTAGATACCCTTTTTCATATCAAAGTAAAAATACAAATTTGATCTTTCCTCATACAATCTATTTAAAAACTTTATAGTATTTTGTGCATTAATTTCTCTACTATCATATATTTCTTCAATGAGTTTTAACGGAATTAAGTTCTCGGCTTCATGGACACCCTGCTCAGCTAATGAAATACATTCAAAAAACTTTCTATCTTTTGAGGCTATTATCTCTAGTACAGCTTTTAACGTTCCACCTATTGTATCCCCGGGATATTTTTGGTCGCCATCAAATATACCGAGTAATAATCTATTTTCTTGCTTAATTAACCCATCAAGAATAGTAGCAGAATTTTGTCCACCTCCGGGGACTATATCAAACGAAAGGTGATAATTAATTCTATTTTTAGAGGCAAAATACAATCCAATATAGTGATAAAAATCAAAGTCGGTCGAATCTTCAACTAAAAGTTGTGTTTTCGATGAAAACTCATTTTTAAGAATATCTGATACTGTAATAATATGACAATTATCACATTCGATACTATTATTAGCAACAATTGTATAGTATCTACTTACAACTTTTTTTAATTCTTTTGTTTCGTGACTTTTTCTTCTTAGATAAGCAAATAACCTCTGAGCATTAACCTCAAGAAGTGTACAGTTTTTTAAGTAATCTAGCACATCACGATCTGCAATAATTACGTTTAATCCTTTTCTCCTATTTGTCGCTAAACTATTTAGCATAGAACATACGTCTGGATCTTCCTCTGCTAATAATTGCAGACAACTTTTATGAATTTCAAATATCATTTTAGAGATAATTCCCCTCATCAAAGAATCCAATAGGCCAGTTTTTAAGAAATCCTTCCTTATCATATGATGCGGACTCAACGATTGTTTCCATTTTCCCATTCCTCTTTGAAAAAATTTGTATGTTTACATCTTTGTTTCCTATTTTTTTATTGTAGATTAAGTCTCCAATTTTGTTAATAATTGTTTCACTGTGAGTTTCAATAATAAATCGGAAATTATGATTAGCCAAACTACATATCGCTGAAATCAGCTTACTTTGTAGTTTTGGATGTAAATGAAGCTCTGGCTGTTCAATAATAATTGTAGTAGGGTATCTCAATAAATATAATCTTTTCTTCGGATTATTAGCAATAAACCAAAGTTGAGTTACAATTGGAAGGATTTGACTATAGCCAAATCCAGTATCAGACAGGTTATAACGGTTTTGATCACCACTTTTTCTAATATAAATAGACACATATCCTTTATTAATACCATCGTAACCTATTACATCTTTTTCTACTTGGAAGCCTAAAAATACATTTGTCCATTTCTGAAATTGTTGAAACATTTCATTATCAAGATTATACAAAAAGTCAACAAGATTCCCACCACTAGAGTCTACTTCTTCAATTGATAAATTTCTTAGCCTATAATATCTTTCAGCAGTAGCTCTAATAGGAGCAATATAAACAGACTTATTAAAATAGGACGTGATATAGTTATCAGAAATCTTCAGAATTATCTCCAAAAATTTAATCAGTAGTATATCTTTATAAATTATTAACTCGTTTTTTGATAATTCCTTAACATTTATAATTTCAAACTCGTCATTATCATGGTTTACTTTAAATAACTTTTCCAAATCTCTTTTTATAATATCATGATATTCCCAAAAGGTCGGTATATCATCACTGTTTATTTCATTAATTATGTCTCCTAATTCTTTTTCGAGAATCTCTTCTGAATCAAGTAAATTATTTAGTTGAAAAACACTATCTAATCTATGTATATATCCATTATCTGAAGTAAGTAATCCATATTCTCTATCACCTATATTTATTTTCTTACTTTGCACATCAATCGTTATGTCTTCACCCAATATAGAAATAGTTACTCTTGAAATTCTCTCTAATTCATTACTTTTATTTTTTTCTAAACAAATTGAAATAGTTGTTTTGTTGAATTTAGGTACTTTTTCAAAAAAGGATCGTTTGTTTAATTTGTAAAAACGAGCGTATTTTATTATTTCGTTCTTAGAAACGTCAAATGAAAATGAAAATTCCATTTTATCGTGTCCCTTTTGATTATTAACCGCTGTATCAAAATCACCAAAATCTACGTCGTTTTGATCATAACCACTCCAAAACAAAACACCTCGAATCTTTCTATTAATAGTTTGTTTTAATAAAGGAAAAAAACGTAGAAAAGTACTTTTACCCGAGCTATTAGACCCCAAAATAATATTTAATGGTTTAATTTCAATATCCCCAGTATCTACAAGGCTTCTTAAATTCTTAAGTCTAATCGAATCCATATATCCGCTCCACTTCTTTTGTTCAGTTATAGAAATTAAATCACTTCCACACTACTTAACCAACTTCTTCATCTCATCAATACGTGCAACAGTCGCATCGTACTTCGCTTGGTAGTCGGCTTGTTTGTCGCGTTCTTTTTGGACGACTTCTGGTTTGGCATTGGCTACGAAGCGTTCGTTAGAGAGCTTCTTACCGACCATATCCAGTTCTTTTTGCCATTTGGCCAATTCTTTTTCAAGACGGGCCAATTCTTCTTCGACATTGAGAAGGTCAGCGAGTGGCAAGTAGATTTCTGCGCCTGTGATGATGCTTGACATAACCAAGTCAGGTACTTCGACATCTGCTGCAATTTCCAAGTGTTCTGGGTTTGTGAAGCGTTTGATGTAGTTGACATTATCATTGAAGAAGGCATCGAGCCTGCTGTCGCTTGTCTTGATCAAGATAGTGATTGGTTTACTTGGCGCTACATTCACTTCTGCACGTGAGTTACGAACGGAGCGAATCACATCTTTAAGAGCTTCAACGCCGGCTGCTGCTTCTTCGTTTTCAAACTCTGGACGAACCACTGGGTATTCCGCAGTCACGATTGTTCCTTCAGAGATTTGACCGTAGATTTCCTCAGTCACGAATGGCATGATTGGGTGAAGGAGACGCAAGATTTGATCCAAGGTGTAAAGAAGAACCGAACGAGTAATGACTTTTTCGTCCTCATTGTCGCTGTATAGCACTTCCTTAGTCAACTCAACATACCAGTCCGCAAACTCATCCCAGATGAAGTTGTAGAGGATGTGACCAGCCACACCGAATTCAAACTTGTCAAAGTTTTCAGTGACTTTTCCAATAGTTTCGTTGAGGTTGTGAAGAATCCAACGGTCTGTCACGTTACCTGCTTGACTAGCAGACACTTTAGCTACATTTTCACGCGCCACATCCAAGGTCAATCCTTCATTATTCATGAGGATGTAACGAGAGATGTTCCAAATCTTGTTAATGAAGTTCCAAGACGCATCCATTTTCTCATAAGAGAAACGCACGTCTTGACCTGGTGCAGAACCGTTTGAAAGGAACCAACGAAGGGCATCAGCACCGTATTTCTCAATAACATCCATTGGGTCAATCCCGTTACCGAGTGACTTAGACATCTTGCGTCCTTGCTCGTCACGAATGAGACCGTGAATCAGAACGTTTTGGAATGGTTGGCGTCCTGTGAATTCCAATGATTGGAAGATCATACGAGATACCCAGAAGAAGATGATGTCGTAACCTGTAACCAAGGTTGAAGTTGGGAAGTAACGTTTGAAGTCTTCTGAGTCGACATCCGGCCAGCCCATAGTTGAGAATGGCCAGAGGGCAGAACTGAACCAAGTATCCAAGACATCTTCGTCTTGTTTCCATCCGTCGCCTTCTGGTGCTTCTTCGCCGACGTACATTTCACCCTCAGCATTGTACCAGGCAGGGATTTGGTGACCCCACCAGAGCTGACGAGAAATAACCCAATCGTGGACATTTTCCATCCATTGAAGGAAGGTATCATTGAAACGAGGTGGGTAGAATTCTACCTTGTCCTCTGTATCTTGGTTGGCAATAGCATTTTTAGCCAATTGGTCCATCTTCACAAACCATTGTGTAGACAAGCGTGGCTCAACCATAACTCCAGTACGCTCTGAGTGACCAACTGAGTGGGTCATCTTCTCAATCTTAACAAGCGCACCGATTTCTTCTAACTTCTTGATAACAGCCTTACGAGCTTCAAAGCGGTCCATGCCATTGAATTCACCAGCCAATTCATTCATGGTACCATCATCGTTCATAACGTTGACTTGCGGAAGATTATGACGTTGACCAACCAAGAAGTCATTAGGGTCGTGGGCAGGAGTGATTTTCACCACACCAGTACCGAATTCAGGGTCTGCGTGTTCGTCCCCAACAATTGGGATTGGCTTGTTCAAGATTGGCAAGATAACATTTTTACCAATCAAATCTTTATAACGGTCATCATTTGGGTTAACCGCTACGGCTGTATCCCCAAACATGGTTTCAGGACGTGTTGTTGCCACTTCAAGGGCACGTGAACCGTCTTCCAACATGTAGTTCATGTGGTAGAAGGCACCTTCCACATCCTTGTGAATAACCTCGATATCAGAAAGGGCTGTACGAGCTTTTGGATCCCAGTTGATGATAAATTCACCACGGTAAATCCAGCCCTTCTTGTAAAGCTCTACAAAGACCTTACGAACAGCTTTTGATAGACCTTCGTCAAGGGTGAAACGCTCACGAGAATAGTCTACAGAGAGCCCCATCTTGCCCCATTGTTGCTTGATAGTAGTGGCATATTCGTCTTTCCATTCCCAGACTTTCTCAAGGAATTTTTCACGACCAAGGTCATAACGAGAGATGCCATCCTCAGCCAAACGGGCTTCCACTTTAGCTTGAGTGGCAATCCCAGCATGGTCCATACCAGGAAGCCAAAGCGTATCAAAGCCTTGCATGCGTTTTTGACGGATAATGATATCTTGCAAAGTTGTATCCCAAGCGTGACCAAGGTGGAGTTTCCCAGTTACGTTTGGTGGTGGAATGACGATAGAGTAAGGCTTAGCCTTTTTATCGCCTGAAGGCTTGAAAACATCTTCGTCAAGCCATTTTTGGTAACGACCAGCCTCAACCTCAGCTGGATTGTATTTAGGTGAAAGTTCTTTAGACATGTGTGTGTCCTTTCTAGTTATTTCTATTTTTAATGTTGATCTTGAGTTTCCCACTCACTCTTCAGCAAGCCGTATATCAGACTGTCACAGCGATTGCCTTGGGCATCTTTACGGTCTCGGATACGAGCTTCAAGGGTGAAACCAAGCTTCTCAGCGACACGTTGACTTTGGGCATTGTAGCCAAAGCAGGTTAGTTCAATCTTGTGAAGTCCCAATTCTTTAAAACCTAGGTCAATCAAGGCACGCGCTGCTTCGGGCACATAGCCTCGGCCCCAATAGTCTGGGTGCAAGGTATAGCCAATCTCCAGTACATCGTCTTCGTAGCGACGGGGGAAATCGACTGAGCCTATGATTTTATCGGTCCCTTTGACCACAATTCCATAGCCTGCTGGGAGATTATCCTTTTGATTACGTTCGGGAAGGATATGTTCTAGGTAATAAATCTCATCTTCCAAGGTCTTGGCAGGTGGAAACCCTGCTGGGTAAGAGACTTCTGGACGACTAGCATAGTCAAAGATATCTTCTACATCCGCCACTGTTCGGACTCGCAAGACCAGACGCTCGGTTTCTATTCTTTCTGGCAGTTCAGCTCTTGTCATCTTTCTTCCTCGCTTTCTTGATAAAGCTTCCCATGGGATCGACTCGGTCGTCCAGATAACGATAAACACGCTGGTGACCGTCCCCCATAAAGTAGGTCGGTGCAAAACGGTCATTTATAAAATGCCCCTTATCATCTAAGAGCTCTGGATCAGCCAGTCGCTCGAGAATCTTGGCAAAAATATGACAGATACCATCTTCCTCGATAATCCGATCCACCTGGCAATCCAAAACGACTGGACAAGCCTCTAAAAACAGGGCCTGAGTCCGTTCAGAAATCTCGTAGTCTAGCCCCAGGTGTTTCAATTTCTCCCGATGGCTGATAAAGCCAGCCTGCTCCATCTCCAGCATAAAGTTTTCATCAGGGATGTTCACGCTGAACTGTTGGTAATGCTTAATCTGGTCAGCCGCATTTTCCTCAGCACCAACCCCGATGACCAGCCAATCGCCCAGGCTATAAGAGGAACTGCAGGTCGTGATATTATGTCCAAAGTTCTGGTCCTGATACCCCAGGATGAAGATAGGAAAGCCATAGTAGAGTTTACTGGTGTTAAAAGATTGTTTCATGACAAGCTCCTTCAGCTAGGGGGATAAAATAAAAATCGTCCCTGTCATTAATCTGACAGGGACGAATGTATTAATCCGCGGTACCACCCAATTTCGGGCAATGCCCGCAACTTTGTTTATTTCATTTTCATCTATTAGCAACCAGTTTTGACACATTTGTGGACTTCTCAGCACCGCCACTTTCTGTAAAATGTGGGATTCAAAACACCTCTAATAGGTTCATTTTAGCAAGTTTTCCTGGAAATAGCAAGAAATCACAAAAGCGATTATTTAAATTTAACGCCGAGTTCTTTCAATTTCTTGATTGTAGCTGGGCCGATTCCTTTAAGGGCCAACAACTCTTTTTCTGTCCAGTTTGCGAAGTCCGCAACAGAGCGAATACCTTCATCATAGAATGTTTGCGCACGATCAAGTGCCACACCTTCCAAACTTGCAGCAAATTCTTCCACTGAAGAAGCCGCATGTTTCACTTCTTTCGCCACTGCTTTTGTAGCTTTCTCAACCTTTTTAGGTGCTTCTTTCACAGCTGCAGTTACAGTTGCGACAGCTTTTTTCAAAAGATGTCTATTTTGATGTTTGTATTGTTTCGCACGGTTTACGTTCTTCTTTGCCATTTTTCCTCCTAAATTCAGTGATCAATTCCTAAGGCAACAAGGTTTCATCACCATAATTCCATTCAAAAATCCGTTGATGTCATTTCAACTTTTTTATTGTATCACAATCCCCTAAAAAATCAAGTCATTGCACAATTTTCAGGTGAATCTAGCTAGTAAAACGCCTTCAATAAGGCCATTTTAATATTTTCTTTCACCAAAGAGGCCATCTGGTAAATCATGAAATCCTTTTCCAGCATGGAAATTTTCAAACTTTCCTTGCAAGAACTGATAAGCATCTAAACGGCTTTCATAGCGAATCATGGCTATTTTAGCTCGTTCGTCCTGGTCTTCATCAAAAACCTTTTTACTTTCTTCGAGAGCCATTTCATTGATCATAACTTGGGTCTTGATCCACTCCTCAAACTCCTTCATAAACTCTGTTTCGTAACTCATCTTTATTCCATTCCTCTATAAAAATCCGTATCGATCTCCCGATAAGGTTGAATGTCCTGAACATATTCCAAGACGCCTTGAAAGTCTCCCGCTTCATCACGCACTGCTGCATAGGTGACATGGACAAATTTCCCACGCGATTCTGATTTGAACCACATTTCATACTTGTCTTTTTTCCCTTCACGAAGCCCCTGCATGATGGCTTTGACCTTCTCCAAATATTTCGGTGGGTGACACAGCTCAACATTGCGTCCTACCTGCGATGGCGTCCTCTTAAAAATCATTTCCTCAAAAGGCGCAGCATCATTGTAATATTGGAAAATTTCATCCTTATTGACAAAGGTGATCTCCATTGGTAACTGGTTCAAGATTAAATTCGCTTGCTCCACCGATAAAAATCCATGACCAAAAGCTTGTGGCTGCTTGCGATCGAAGCTCTCTTCTTTTTTCTTAGGCGTGAAGGTAATCGTCAATTGTCCCTCAGGAGTCTCAATGACCTGACGGTGCTCATCTCCTTTTGAAGAAGGAAGCGGTTCAGTTGAACTCTCTGACTCTCTTGCTCCTTCTTCCTTGAAGTCCACACGTTTCGGCACCCATTTCTCACTTGAGAGAATAATGGCATAACCATAAGCATCACTTTCTTCTGCAATGGAGAGCCAGTCATCCTGGGTAAAGGACTCCAGCAAAATCATCAAGAGGATCGACTCTTCCTTGAAGATCATGCCCTCAAACTCTTGTGCAAAGGCTTCAAAGCGTTCCTTGACTTCAGAAATGCTAGAATCCGGTAATTTCTTTGCCGCATCCAAAGTTTTAGCAAAGAGTTCCCGAATCTGGTCATCTACTCCCCACATCACTTTTGGTGGGGAATCATGACCATATTTTTCCATAATCGGAAACATCAACTCTTCCTTACGACGGTAATGCCGGTCAAATTGACCCACCAAGCCCAGCTGACGTAACAAGCCCTTATGAATCTCCTGAATCATCTCAGGATCCTCAGTCGTCTCATAATTGTCTAGCAAGCGACGTACCCGCATCATAGCGGCTCGAAGGGCTAAGTTCTCCTGTTTAAAGATTTGAACAGGATGCCCTGGGTGGTCAGTATCTGCTACTTCGACCCCTTGAACCGCATTCTTAAAGAGATTGGCATGGACATCACAAAGCTCCATAACATCTTCAAAAGTAACCCCTGCATCGGAGTTCATCAGTTCATGCTCCATGAGAGAGATCTCAATCGCAGAAACCCCTGCAAAGGTCGCATCAAAGCGCTCTTGGACCGACTCAGGAGAGGCTCCATGATGCAGGTCTAATAAGATATCTCTCAAGACATGAATTCGTTCATCACTCATTGGTCTAGCCCCACTACTTCATAGCCATTAGCTTCTAGCGTTTGTACAATCTTCTCCATGGGGGTACCTTCTAAATTTGATCCTTGTTTCAAGGAAACCTTGCGCCCAACTGTATTACGCATGATGGGGTTGGCTAAAGGTTTAAAGCCCAACTCCACCAACAAGTCCAATACTTCCGGATGTTGATCAATGACTTGAGCCACTGGAATCGATACATCAATAACATTGTCCATTTTCCTATTTCCTTTACTCATTTCGTTCATTTTCACTTCTTCACTAACTTCACGACAGCCTCTGTCCTTGCCGTATGTGGAAACATGTCCACTGATTGAATGTATTCAACCCGATAGACCTTTGTCAAAGCTACCAAATCTCTTGACAAAGTCGATACATTACAAGAGACATAGACCATCTTGTCAGGTGCATAGTGCAATAAGGTCTCGATCAATTTCGCCCCTAAACCCGTACGGGGTGGATCCACAATGACTGCATCTGCTCGATAGCCTTCTTTGTACCAACGGGGAATAATTTCCTCAGCCGTCCCAGCTTCATAGTGGGTATTATCAAATCCCATCCGTTTAGCATTGTATTTGGCATCTTCAATCGCTTCAGGAATGATATCCATCCCCCGAACACTTTTCACTCTATTAGCAAAAGCAAACCCAATCGTTCCAACCCCACAGTAGGCATCAATTAGATGATCCTCTGGCGATACATCCAAAGCCTTGACCGCTTCACTATACAAGACTTCAGTCTGCTCCGGATTCAGTTGATAAAAGGCTCGAGGAGAGAGGGAGAATTCATAATCCAAAACGCCTTCAAGAATAGCCTCTTCACCCCAAATAATCTGTGTTTGTTCACCATAGATTTCACTGGAGCGAGACGTATTTTTATTAACAGCAACGGTGACAATCTCAGGGTGTTTCTTAACCAAGTCTTCCACTAAATCCTTTAAATTAATCTGCCGACTGGTGACCACAATTATCTGAACCTGACCAGACTTCCGAGCTCGTCGAACCATCATAGTTCTGACACCCAGTTCTTTACGCTCATCAGCAATTGGAATCTGATAGTAAGTCAATAAATCCGCAAAATCATTGGCAATCGCTTGAATAACCTGATCTTGAACCAAACAATCTTTTAATTCTACCAAATAATGTGAATTTTGAGCATAGAGACCCGCCTTGACCTGGCCTTTAAATTTCCTTGTTTGAAATTGCAATTTGGCCCGATAGTAAAGAGGCTCCTGCATTCCGATTGTTGGCCGAATGTCATACTGTTCAAAGCCTTCAGGTGAGAACTTTTTCAAGGCTTGTTGCAATAAATCTGTTTTAAACTCCAGCTGCTTGTCATACTTCAAATGCATGATTTGACAGCCCCCACAGGTCTCATAGATATCACACATGGGTGTCACCCGATACTTAGACGCTTTATTCACAGATAAGAGTTTGGCTTCCGCAAAATTTTTCTTGACACTTGTAATTTGGCAGAAGATATCTTCACCCTTGAGGGCTCCTGGAACAAAAACAAGGGTTTTCTGGAAAAATCCGATACCTTCCCCGTTTATCCCCATACGCTTGATTTTTAATGGAATTTTTTGTTTGACTTTAAGACTCATAAGTCTATTATACCACGTAGTTTCTCAATGGTTAAGAATATGTTACAATAAAACCATGAATACAAAGACATCTCATTTCTCCCCATTGGATTTTCCTGAGCAATTACGAACTTATATAGAGGGAGCAACTCTTTCTGATAGCTCTTCTCATTCAGGCGCAAGGGTTCTCTATCTTGATTCAGGTTACTACTTGAAAATAGATCAAAAGGGAAGATTAGAGCGAGAAGCTAGCATTGCAAGGTGGTTTGAAACCAAAGGACTGGGAACTCCAGTTATCGAATATCTATCTAAAGATAAAGACTACCTCCTGACTAAAGAGGCTATTGGCCATGATGCTCTCGCTTTTTTAGACCAGCCAGAAAAAATCTGCCGTACCATGGCAGAGGCTCTTAAAAAGCTTCACAGCTTAAATCCGAAAAATTTTCCATCAGATAATCATTTACAAGCCTATAAAGAAAGAGCCTTGAAAAACTATGAAAAAGGTGAGTTCTATGCCAAGGCGCTCCTACCCCAATTCCAAATCAACAGTCGCGAAGAGGCCTTCCAACTCATCCAAGAACATGGGCACCTTTTAAAGACAGATGCCTTTATTCACGGGGATGCCTGTCTACCGAACTTTATTCTAAAAGATGCTGACCAATTCTCTTGCTTTATTGATCTTGGTTTGGCTGATTTCAGTGACCGGCATATCGACCTCTTTTGGGCAGTTTGGTCCCTCAACTATAACCTACAAGATCCTAAATACGCTGAACTATTTCTTGACTATTATGGAAGAGATCAGGTCGATATACATAAACTTCGACTCGTTGCTGCCTTTGAAGCGTTTGGATAAAAGAAAAAATATGAAAATTACAAAACTAGAAAAGAAAAAAAGACTCTACCTTCTTGAATTAGACAATGATCAAAAACTGTATATTACAGAAGACACCATCGTCAAATATTTTCTTTCCAAAGAGAAAGCAATCAGTGAAGAGGAATTAAAAGAAATCCAAGAGTTTGCTCAATACTCCTATGGTAAAAACCTGGCCCTTTACCATCTTTCCTTTAAAGCTCGAACAACAAAAGAAGTCCGAGACTACCTTACAAAATATGAGATTGATACTGAGATTATTGATAAAGTTGTCCAACACCTAAAAGAAGAAAAGTGGTTAGATGATCGTCAATATGCCAGAAACCTGATAGAGGCCAACCTCCTCAGTGGCGATAAAGGCCCTATCTTATTACAACAAAAAATTCAACAAAAAGGGGTCCCAAAATCTATCCTTCAAGAAATTCTTGCTGACCATGATTTTACAGAAGTTATCAACCGTACCGCAATAAAACTCCAAAAGAAATACCAAGGAAAATACCCATTAAAAGCCATTGAAACGAAAATCATCCAAGGACTCATTTCAAAAGGTTTTGCATACAACCAAGCAAAGATTGCATTCCAAAATCTTGAACTAGAAGCAGATGAAGAAACAACCAATGAGCTCATCCTAAAAGAATTAGAAAAACAATACCGTAAATACAGTAAAAAATATGAAGGCTATGACCTAAAACAACGTTTAACCCAAGCATTAGCCAGAAAAGGGTACGATTATATTGATATAACATCAGCCATTAGAGAATTTTTAGATTCATAAATTCCCATTCAAAAATCAAATTGAAAATAAAATAGAAAAATAAGAAAAAAATTAAAAAAATATGTTACAATATAGAGGATATACTTAGATTGTAGAAAGTTGGTAAGTTATGAAACTACCTAAAGAAGGCGACTTTATTACAATTCAAAGTTATAAACATGATGGCAGTTTACACCGTACCTGGCGTGACACCATGGTATTAAAGATAACCGAAAATGCAATTATTGGAGTAAATGATCATACACTTGTTACAGAAAGTGATGGCAGACGTTGGATCACTCGTGAACCAGCAATTGTTTATTTCCATAAAAAATATTGGTTTAACATCATCGCCATGATCCGTGACAATGGTGTGTCTTACTACTGTAACCTAGCAAGTCCTTTTCACATCGACCAAGAGGCCTTAAAATATATCGACTATGATCTCGATGTCAAGGTCTTTACAAATGGTGAAAAGAAATTGTTAGATGTTGAAGAATATGAGCAACATAAAGAAAAAATGCACTATTCAGATGACATTGACTATATTTTAAAAGAAAATGTAAAAGTACTAGTAGATTGGATAAACCAAAACAAAGGTCCTTTTTCAGAGGAATATATCAAAATATGGTATAACCGTTATGTTGAACTGCGAAATAAATAAAGTTGGAAAGAGCGCAAGCTCTTTTTTCTTGTAAATTATAAAAAAAAATCTAATGACATCATTAGACTCTTTTAATATA
>NZ_JAPVYQ010000021.1:0-15914 GCF_041431935.1 Streptococcus sp. 27098_8_99
TTTTTGAAATCAGTCTGTTAGTTTCATGGCTTTGATTTTTTCTTCTTCGGGAGTGACCCGCAGAGTCTTTTGGCCAGTGTAGGTGACAAAACCTGGTTTTCCACCAGTTGGTTTATTGAGTTTCTTGGCTTCGATCATATCTACTTGGACCAGGTTTGAGAGACGGGCCTTGGAATAGTAGGCCGCCAACTCTGCAGCATCGGTTTTCACTTCATCCGATGGATTTAGATTTCCTGTAATGACGACGTGGCTTCCCGGGATATCCTTGGCATGGAACCAGAGTTCATCTTTTTTAGCAATTTTAAAGGTCAGTTCATCGTTTTGCAGATTATTGCGACCCACTAAAATGATGGTTTTTCCATCACTCGCCAGGTATTTTTCTGGTTTTTTCCGTTTATGAATTTTTTCACGGTTGCGCCGTTTGATAAAGCCGGTCTGGATTAGCTCTTCTCGAATTTCTGCCACCTCAGCCAGGCTCGCTTGAGAAAGGGCTGTTTCAACCGTTTCAAGATAAGAAATGGTTTCCTTGGTTTCTTGAATGAGGATGGTCAAATGTTTGACGGCTTCTTTTAACTTCTGGTAGCGTTTGAAGTAGCGTTGGGCATTTTGATTGGGGGTCAGGGCTTTGTTGAGTTGGATGGTAATGGGCTCGTTGGTATAGTAATTATCCAAAACAACCTGGTCTTGGTCGTTTGGTACCTGATGGAGGAAGGTTGTCAGCAATTCTCCTTTTTGGCGGAATTCTTCCGCATTGTCGGTCGCCGCTAACTCCGCTTCTTGCTTGGCTAATTTTTTCCGGTTCTTTTCAAGATCGTTTTCAACCTTGCGGATTAATTCACTGGCCTGTTGTTGCACCCGATCGCGCTCAGCCTTGTCTCGATAATAGTCATCCAGCAGATCAGAAAGTGTTTCAAAGGTTTGACTGGTCGCATCCTCAAAGGGGATAGCCGAGAAGGATTTGGTCGTTAGGCGAGGCTCAGTTGAAGCTTGGAAAAAGGTCCGGAAGGTCTTTAATTTTTCATCGGTCTCAAGTCGCTTGGCTAATTCTTGAGCCGTATCTCGCCCCAAACCTTGGAAACATTTTTGAAGGTTTTTGGGACTTAACTCTTCCTTGTGAAGAAGGGCGAAGAGGGCTTCATCTCCAATTGTAAAAGGATTGGCCGCGTCGGTTTTCGGAGGGGCTACATAGGTTGATCCAGGAAGAATGGTCCGGTAGCTATTTTGTGAGAAGCCGACATGTTTGATGGCCTCGATGATTTTATTGCTGGTCCGGTCTAGGAGAATAATATTACTGTGCTTGCCCATGATTTCGATCATTAAGCTGACAGAAATGGCATCTCCAATTTCGTTTTTATTGGAGACACGGATTTCGAGAATCCGGTCGTTCTCCAATTGCTCAATCCCTTCGATGACAGCGCCTTGAAGATATTTACGCATGACCATAATAAAGGTATTAGGAAAGGCAGGATTTTCAAAGTTGGTCTGGGTCCGTTGGATCCGTCCGAAAACAGAATGGGCAGAGAGCAAGAGTTTTTGGTTTTTCCGATTGCCTCGGATTTGGAGTACCAATTCTTGCTCGAAAGGTTGATTAATTTTTTGAATGCGACCACTTAAGAGTTCAGCCTTCAATTCGTGGACCATATGGTGTAAAAAAAATCCATCAAAAGACATGGGATTCCTCATCATTCTAGCTGTTATTCTAGTAAATTATATCAAAAATAGAGCGGAAATCCCAGAAAGAAGCAAGAGGCTGTAAAAAGTAAAAGAAACAGAAAATGCGAACGTTTCCAAAAAAATACTGAAAAAGTATTGACATTTTTGAAAGAAAACTTTAAAATGTAAGAAATTAGAAAAGTAGTAAATGAAAGTTTCAAGAGAGCCCACGGTTGCTGAGAGTGGGTAGCGGCAGTTTACGAAATTGGACTAATGATGAGATGAATTTGAAACAATAAAAATTCGGTTGGCACACCTTATCGTGTAACTTGTTGCTAGACAAGACAGAGATATGGGGGAGACTATCCTTTTCCCATAAGTGAGGTGGCACCGCGATGACACGTCCTCACATAGCTTTTGCTATGTGTGGGCGTGTTTTTTGTTTTAGATGAGAAGGGAGAAAAGATATGAAGAAACGATGGCGTCGCAGTCTTTAGATGATGGAAAAAAAGAAGAAAATGAAAAAATAGAAGAGGTAGTAAAATGAAAAATAAACGGTTAATGGGAATTATTGGTTTGATTGCAGCAGCAGTCATTGGGACAGCGATCTATTCAGCTACAGCAGGCAAAGACAACAAGGCAGCAACTAGCAATGAAAAAGCTAAAGTTGGGGTCTTGCAGTTGGTCAGCCACCCTTCGCTTGATTTGATCTACAAGGGAATTCAAGATGGTTTGGCTGAAGAAGGTTATGACAAGGACAAAGTGGACATTGACTTCCTCAATGCAGAAGGGGACCAAAACAAGGTTGCAACCATGAGTAAACAATTGGTAGACAAGGATAACCAAGTCTTGATTGGGATTGCAACCCCATCTGCTCAAGGTTTGGCTAGTGCAACCAAAGACAAACCAATTGTCATGGGTGCTGTAACCGATCCAGTCGGCGCAAACTTGGTCAAAGATTTGAAAAAACCAGGTGGCAATATCACTGGGGTATCTGACCACAATCCTACTGAGCAACAGTTGAAATTGATCAAAGAGTTGACTCCAAACGTGAAAACAATCGGGGTTCTATACTCAACCAGTGAAGACAATTCAAAATCTCAAGTAGAAGAATTTACAAAATTGGCTGAAAAAGCAGGCTACAAGGTGGTTCCGTATTCAGTTCCTTCTACAAACGAAATTGCTTCAACAGTATCTGTTATGTCAGGTAAAGTCGATGCCATCTGGGTTCCAATCGATAATACCATCGCATCAGCCTTCTCAACTGTTGTTGAAGCCAACAAAACAGCTAAAAAACCAATCTTCCCAAGTGCGACAGCCATGGTAGAAGCGGGTGGCCTTGGTTCAGTCGTTGTCGACCAACATGATCTTGGGGTAGCAACTGGTAAAATGGCTGCGAAAATCCTGAAAGGTCAAAAACCTGCAGACACACCTGTTGAAATCTTTAGCCAAGGAAAATCTGTCATCAATAAAAAAGTCGCAGATGAATTGGGCATTACTATTCCAGAATCTGTCTTGAAAGATGCTGGACAAGTCATTAAATAAAAACGTAACGAATAACAAGAATGGCAGAAGAATTTGGCTTTGGCAGGTCTTTAAATCGTGACCTTTAAAAATGTCTATCAGTGCCCACGACCAGCTATGTTACTCATGGTAGAGGAGAAAGAAGTGGAAGTCAATATAACAGATCTTCATCCGACCCAACTATATTTATCAGAAAAGAAGTTACAAGCTATCCAGATGCTGGATCAGTCGGCAGACATCATCAATGTGGATCCAATTAGTGTTCTTGCATTTGGAAATCGCTTCTTGATTACAGACGGGCATCACAGGGCTTATCAGGCTTTATTGGCAGGTCGGGATATGATTTCTGCTGAGTTTGATAGAGATGGTGGCGATGAACTCTATCATCTCTATGCCCAAGCTTGCGAGGAAAGAAAGATAACCTCTGTTTTGGATTTAAAACATCGTATCTTACCTCAAGAGGAGTATGAAGCAAAATGGTATAACTGGTGTGATGGTTTTAACCAAGCAGCCACTCTTCTATTGAAGAAGAAAGCAGATTCAACAGACAAGGTAAATAGATAATGCACTGCCTCTTGTTCCTTTTTCTAGTGAATTAGTCTCATCTAACTTGTTTTTTAACTAAAAATCTGATAAACTATGTAGTAATTGAATAGAAATCTGCAAGACTAGTATCTCAAGGGAAGTGCGACAGGGAGAAGGGCCGTGACTGAAAGCTCTTTGCATGAAAGCTGAGTGAATTCACTTGCGCAAGGATTTAGAAATTAAGGTCTGGTTTACGGATAAAAAACGGATGGTACCGCGTGTCAACGCTCCGAATGTGGGTGTTGGCGCGTGGTTTTTTCTATGTCTGTAGAGGGACCATGATGGAGGAAATATGTCAACGATTGAAGAACAATTAAAAGCGCTTCGTGAAGAAACGCTGGCAGCTTTGAAGCAGATTTCTGCTGAAAATGAAAAAGAATTGCAAGAACTACGGGTCTCTGTCCTTGGGAAAAAAGGATCTCTGACTGAGATCCTCAAAGGGATGAAGGATGTCTCTGCTGAGATGCGTCCGGTTATCGGGAAACACGTCAATGAAGCCCGCGATGTCTTGACGGCTGCCTTTGAAGAAACAACCAAACTCTTGGAAGAAAAGAAAGTCCAAGCGAAACTAGCTAGCGAAAGCATCGATGTGACACTTCCAGGGCGTCCGGTTGCTAGTGGTTACCGTCATATCTTGACCCAAACCAGTGAAGAAATCGAAGATATCTTTATTGGGATGGGTTACCAAGTCGTTGACGGCTTTGAAGTGGAGCAAGACTACTACAACTTTGAACGCATGAATCTGCCTAAAGATCACCCTGCGCGGGATATGCAGGATACCTTCTATATCACAGAAGAAATCTTGCTTCGGACCCATACCTCACCAGTACAGGCGCGGGCGATGGATGCGCATGACTTTAGCAAGGGACCATTGAAGATGATCTCTCCAGGGCGGGTTTTCCGTCGGGATACGGATGATGCGACCCACAGCCACCAATTCCATCAGATCGAAGGCTTGGTCGTTGGGAAGAACATTTCTATGGCAGACCTTCAAGGAACGCTTCAATTGATTGTGCAAAAAATGTTTGGGGCAGAACGTCAAATCCGTTTGCGTCCTTCTTACTTCCCATTTACCGAGCCATCGGTTGAGGTGGATGTTTCTTGCTTCAAATGTGGTGGAGCTGGATGTAACGTATGTAAGAAAACTGGTTGGATTGAAATCATGGGAGCCGGTATGGTTCATCCACGCGTCCTTGAGATGAGTGGGATTGATCCAACAATCTATTCAGGATTTGCCTTTGGACTTGGTCAAGAGCGTGTGGCTATGCTTCGTTACGGAATCAATGATATCCGTGGCTTCTATCAAGGGGATATCCGTTTTTCAGAACAATTTAAATCATCATGTTAGTAAAAGTTAAGCCGAATGAATTTCATATTTTAAGGGAATTAGAGGTGGAAACCTATGGGGATACCTTTGGTCCCTACAACTCTGATGCCGATATGGAAGATTACTACCAGACGGTTTTATCGCTAGAGAAAATCCAAAAGGACCTAGCAGACCCGGAATCAGAGACCTATTTTGTCCTTGATCACCATCAGGAAATTTGTGGTTTTCTCAAGTTT
The DNA here is from genome assembly GCF_041431935.1 of Streptococcus sp. 27098_8_99. Classification (NCBI taxonomy): domain Bacteria; kingdom Bacillati; phylum Bacillota; class Bacilli; order Lactobacillales; family Streptococcaceae; genus Streptococcus; species Streptococcus sp. 27098_8_99. Next base: position 5,326 of record NZ_JAPVYQ010000021.1, read on the forward strand.
AACTGGGGCAAGGCACAAACGGAGCCAGTAGAAATGGACAATGCTTTTGAAATCCAGCGCATCTATGTCAAAAAAGAACATCATGGCAAGGGCTATGGCAAGGAAATGTTTACCTTTGCCTTAAAAGAGGCTCAAAAACGTGGATTTGACTGGGTCTGGCTGGGTGTCTGGGAACGAAATTTTAAGGCCCAAAACTTTTACAAACAATTCGGATTTGAACGGTTTAGCGAGCACCACTTTATCACAGGGGAAGCTGTGGATACCGATTGGTTGCTGCGCAAGCATTTGAAGGAGAATCCGCAAGCTTAATTGTGGGTCCAAATTGAGAGAAAGGAATTGAGAAGATCTCACCTAGTGGGATCTTACGATCAGAATAATGTTAGTATCATATAAATGGTTAAAACAATTGGTGGACGTGGATGTGCCATCAGAAGAATTGGCTGAAAAAATGTCAACTACAGGGATCGAAGTAGAAGGTGTGGAATCGCCTGCTGATGGTCTCTCAAAAATTGTCGTCGGAGAAGTCTTGTCTTGTGAAGATGTGCCAGAGACACACCTTCATGTCTGCCAAGTTAATGTGGGTGAAGAAGAAGCCCGTCAAATCGTCTGTGGAGCACCAAATGTGCGTGCAGGCATCAAGGTCATGGTGGCTCTTCCAGGTGCTCGCATCGCGGACAACTACAAGATCAAAAAAGGGAAAATCCGTGGGTTGGAATCTCTCGGAATGATCTGCTCACTTGGTGAATTGGGCATTTCTGATTCCGTTGTACCGAAAGAATTTGCAGATGGGATCCAAATCTTGCCAGAAGATGCTGTCCCAGGTGAGGAAGTCTTCTCTTATCTAGACTTGGATGATGAAATCATCGAGCTTTCTATCACTCCAAACCGTGCAGATGCTCTTTCGATGCGTGGGGTAGCTCACGAAGTAGCAGCCATCTATGACAAGGCTGTCAACTTCAAAGACTTTACCTTGACCGAAACAGACCAAGTTGCAGCGGATGCTCTTTCTATCAGCATTGACACAGACAAGGCTCCTTATTATGCAGCTCGTATCTTGGACAATGTGACCATCGCACCAAGTCCACAATGGTTGCAAAACCTCCTCATGAACGAGGGCATCCGTCCCATCAATAATGTCGTTGACGTGACCAACTATATCCTGCTTTACTTTGGTCAGCCTATGCATGCCTTTGACTTGGATACTTTTGAAGGAAATGACATCCGTGTGCGTGAAGCGCGTGCAGGTGAGAAATTGGTGACCTTGGACGGGGAAGAGCGTGAGTTGGAAACAAGTGACCTCGTGATTACGGTTGCTGACAAAGCAGTAGCCCTTGCAGGTGTCATGGGCGGAGAGGCTACAGAAATCTCTGAAAAGTCTACTCGTGTCGTCCTTGAAGCGGCTGTCTTCAATGGCAAATCGATCCGTAAGACAAGTGGTCGCCTCAACCTACGCTCTGAATCATCTTCTCGCTTTGAAAAAGGGATAAACGTGGCAACTGTTAATGAAGCCCTTGATGCAGCAGCGAGCATGATTGCTGAATTGGCTGGTGCAACCGTGCGTAAGGGCATCGTTTCAGCAGGCCAGTTGGATACTTCAGATGTGGAAGTTTCTTCCACTCTTGCAGACGTGAACCGTGTCCTTGGAACAGAGCTTTCCTACGTGGATGTCGAAGATGTCTTCCGTCGTCTTGGTTTTGGCCTTTCTGGAAATGCAGAAAGCTTCACAGTGAGCGTTCCTCGTCGCCGTTGGGACATCACTATCGAAGCGGACCTCTTTGAAGAAATTGCTCGAATTTATGGTTATGACAAATTACCAGCAACCCTTCCAAAAGATGACGGGACAGCCGGTGAATTGACAGCGACTCAAAAATTGCGTCGTCAAGTTCGGACCATTGCTGAAGGTGCTGGTTTGACAGAAATCATCACTTATGCACTGACAACTCCTGAAAAAGCAGTGGAGTTCACAACTGCGCCAAGTAACTTAACAGAACTCATGTGGCCAATGACTGTGGATCGTTCAGTCCTCCGTCAAAATATGGTTTCAGGTATTTTGGATACAGTTGCCTACAACGTAGCGCGTAAGAACAAAGATTTGGCCCTCTATGAGATCGGAAAAGTCTTTGAACAGAAAGGCAATCCAAAAGAAGACTTGCCAAACGAAATCAACAGCTTTGCCTTTGCTTTAACTGGCCTAGTCGCTGAAAAAGACTTCCAAACTGCAGCTGTTCCAGTTGACTTCTTCTATGCTAAGGGAATCTTGGAAGCCCTCTTTGCTCGCTTGGGTCTTGAAGTGACTTATACAGCAACACAAGAAATCAAGAGTCTCCACCCAGGACGTACAGCCTTGCTCTCACTTGGTGACCAAGTGATTGGGGTATTGGGACAAGTCCATCCTGTAACAGCTAAGGCTTATGATATCCCAGAAACCTATGTGGCAGAATTGAACTTATCTGCTATTGAAGCAGCTCTTCAACCAGCCGCAGCCTTTGTGGAAATCACCAAATTCCCAGCGGTGAGCCGTGATATCGCCCTTCTCCTCAAAGCAGAAGTGACTCACCAAGAGGTAGTCGATGCCATTCAAGCTGCAGGTGTGAAACGTTTGACAGCTATCAAACTCTTTGACGTCTTCTCAGGTGAAAAACTAGGACTTGGCATGAAGTCAATGGCCTACAGCTTGACCTTCCAAAATCCAGAAGATAGCTTGACAGACGAAGAAGTCGCACGCTACATGGAAAAAATCCAAGCTTCACTAGAAGAAAAAGTAAACGCAGAGGTGCGGTAACAAATATGTATAGAAAAAACCGTTGATGACTCATCAACGGTTTTTAAAATTCATTTTACAAGATAGTTTCCATGACAGTTTCTTGAGGCTTCATTCCCTGTCTTTGATAGAAGCGAAGGGCTCTTTCATTGTCATTCCAGACATTAAGTGTCATGTTGTAGCATCCGATTTCCTTTGCATAACGAAGGGCAAACTGATAAAGTTGATCGCCAATTTTTTGTCCACGCGTTGCTTGATCGACACACAAGTCCTCGATGAAGAGGGTTTTTATCGGATGAAGCACAGGATTGTCAGAGACTTCTTTAATGGTGACGAAGAGATGTCCTAGGATCTGGCCATCCGCATTTTCATAGACGAAAATCGGTGTCTGATCTTGCGCCATTAACTGTTCTAACTCTTCTTCACTATATTTTCCGCCACTTTCCTTGAAAATATCGGGACGAGCTTGGTGGTGAACGGAAAGAATCTGTTCTAAGAGACCAATCAAAGCAGGAATATCTTTTGGTTGCGCTAAACGAATCGTCATCTATGTTCTCCTTAGTAGTATTTTCTTCATTATAAAAATTTTTTCTAAATCTTGTCAATGGAAAAAGGAACGCTAAAAGGTGCGCAAATACGGACCTTTTATTTCTTACCTCAAATGATCTTGTCAATCATATTTTTATTTTTGACAAATATTTTTATTTTTTTGACAAATATACTTGTCGAAAAGAGAAAGAAGTGTTACAATGATTTTAGTTGAAAGAAGGAGAGGTTTTCTTATGGGAGCCATATGGATTCTATTTATCCCTTTTCTGGTTATCATTTATGCAAGCTCAGAAAAGAAGATAAAAAGGTTGAACAAACGCATTAGACGATTAGAAAAACAAGTGAAAGGAAATCAAGACATGTCTAGACTTTTAGAAGAATTGAAAGGCCAAACGGCCACTGTTACAGTAGATGGTGTTGGATTTGAGTATGAAATTATAGATATCGATGAAGATTGGGTCAAACTGACCCGTGTGATTCATAAACAACAGAGGGAAACCAAGTTAGTCCGTATCGAAGATATTCAAGGTATTCAACTATAAGGGGGCTGATGCCATGATTTTAAAAAATCGATTGAAAGAGCTGAGGGCGCGTGATGGACTCAACCAATCCGAGCTAGCCAAGCTAGCAGGGGTCTCGCGCCAGTCCATCAGTCTCTTGGAACGTGGTGAGTATACACCTTCTGTCATTATCGCCATGACCATTGCCCAGATCTTCAATGAACCAGTGGAGAATGTCTTTAGTCTAGTAGAGGGAGAAGAATAATATGAAAAAGCAACAACAAGAACGATCCGCTCGTTACCGGTTTTGGAGAAATGTCGGAATCATTACAGTTTCCGGCTTGATTGGAGGAGTCATTAGTTTTTTGACAGGCATGTTCGGATCCGAAAAACCCCTTGAAATCCAATCCTTCTTTAGTAAAGAAGGACTCCTTTGGGGTTCAATACTTTTGTTTCTTATCGTGTTTATGGTCACGATAGCCTTACTAATAAGCGCGAGAAAAGTCCATCAAAAAATGCTCCAGATAGAAGACGAAGAGGAAGCCTATCACTATGACATCCAGAAGGAAAAACTGTTTGGGTTAGCGACCATTTTTAAAGGAGTCATGATCTTGCCATACTTTTTAGTCATCATCTTTTATAGTCAATGGGTGTATATGGATAGACCTTCCACAGGGCACTTGGCTTTTATCTTTGGAGACTTTACCATGCTCTATCTCTTTCTTGTCTTGATTGCCCTATTTTTCCTATCGGATATCTTCTTTCGCAAGACCTTCCATCTGATTTATGGAAAACCGATTCCCCGCAATGCCAATGCCAAGGAAGTGCGGGAATTTATGATGAGTATGATGGATGAAGCAGAAAAGCAGATTAGCTACGAGGAAAACTATGAAATTATCATTAAGTTAAGCAATTATATCTTGCCGATTTCCTTAATTGCGATATTCTTAGTTGGCATTGCTTTCCATACAGATATCTTGTTAGCATTAGTAGTGGTATCACTGATTTATGTCTATATCTTGGTCTCTCAGTACAAGATTACCAAACGTTATTATAAAGAGTAGAGGAGTCATCTATGTTAGAAATTAGAAATTTAGAAAAAAGCTTTGGGAATAAGCAGGTTCTCTTCGGAGTAGATCTGACAGCTCAACAAGGGCATATCCTTGGCTTAGTTGGGAAAAATGGTGCCGGGAAAACCACCATTTTCCACAGTATCTTGCGCTTTTTGGACTACAGCGGCGAGATTCGCCTAGATGGCAAAGCGATTACCCAAGAAACTTACAAAGAAATTGGTTATTTGCCGGAAGAGCGTAGTCTCATGCCAAAACTCACGATTTTTGAGCAGGTCCGCTATTTGGCTGCCTTAAAAGGAATGAGCACTGCCGAGGTCAAGGAAAAATTACCGACCTGGATGGAAAAACTCCAAGTAAAAGGGAAATTGACTGATAAAATCAAGAGCCTCTCAAAAGGGAACCAACAGAAGGTTCAACTGATCATCACCTTGATCCATGAGCCTAAATTGATCATTTTAGATGAACCCTTTAGTGGCTTGGATCCGGTCAACACAGAAGTGCTCAAGCAGGTCATCTTTGAAGAAAAAGAGCGTGGGGCGACCATTATCTTTTCTGACCACGTCATGACCAACGTCGAAGAGTTGTGTGATGATATCCTAATGATCCGTGATGGTTCGGTTGTCCTTTCAGGGCCAGTCCAAGAGGTCCGGAATAGCTATGGCAAGACCCGACTCTTTGTCTCTAACGACTTTAGCAAAGAAGAGCTAGAAGCTCTGCCACACGTGACCAAGGTCAGCATGACCAAGCAAGGAACTTGGAAGTTGATCTTGGATGATGCATCAGCTGGTCCAGAATTATTTGACCGCTTGACCAAGGGCCACTACCTTGCGACCTTTGACCACCAAGCCCCAACTATTGATGAGATCTTTAAACTTGAATCAGGAGTAGAAGTATGAAACAGATGTTTGTCGTAATGAAAGAAACCTATATCAGACAAGTGAAATCATGGAGTTTCCTCTTCATGGTCTTCGGTCCCTTCCTCTTTTTAGGATTGAGCATTGGAATCGGTTATCTGACAGGTTCTTCTACAGATGCCAAAAACCAGGTGGCCTTGGTGACAGAAGTTCCAGCTGTCAAAGAAAGTCTCAAAGGAACTGATGGCTTGACCTTGGACTACAAGGATGAAGCTGCAGCTAAAAAAGCCATCAAGGATGAGAAAGCAGCTGCTTACCTAACAGTCGATGAAAAAGATGGCCAGCTAGAAGCCACTTATGTAGGCGACCAAGCCATGAAAACAGATTTGAAATCGCTTGTCGCTGCGAAATTAAGCCAAGTCCAACAAGGGATCAATCTAGCGCGTGCCAATCTAAGCAAAGAGCAGCTGACAGCCTTGTCTCAACAGGTTTCTCTCAAAGAAAAAATTGATGAGAAAAAAGAAGGCTTGAAAATGGTGCAAACCATGGTTGCAGGTGGTCTAGGAATGCTGCTTTATATGATTTTGATCTTCTACTCGAGTATCACAGCCCAAGAAGTGGCTAGTGAAAAGGGAACGAAGATCATGGAAGTGGTCTTCTCTAGTATCAAAGCAACCGACTATTTCTTCGCACGCATGCTCGGACTCTTCGGAGTGATCTTTACTCATATTTTTGTCTATGTGATTGGTTTAGTAGCTGTTTGGATCTTTAGAGCAGATATCCCAGTTGTCAAGGATATTCTCGCTCCAAACTCTCCGATTACCCAACACCTTGCAGAGTCGATCTCGCTCAATACCGTCTTCTTCATTATCCTTGGGATCTTTATGTATGTGGTGCTCTCTGCCTTCTTAGGCTCAACAGTTGCACGACCTGAAGATTCAGGAAAAGCGATTTCGCCACTAATGATGTTAGTTATCTTTAGCTTCCTTGGGGTAACCACCTTGGGAAGTGCCGGTGATGTCTTCTTATTGAAGATCGGTTCGTACATTCCTTTCATCTCCACCTTCTTCATGCCTTTCCGTACCATCAATGGCTATGCGACTGGTCTTGAATCTTGGGCTTCATTGGGAATTGCGGTCCTCTTTACCATCGTGGGAACAGTGCTTATTGCCCGTATCTATGCGAGCTTAATCCTCCAGACCGATGACCTTGGACCATGGAAGACCATCAAACGTGCTCTCAGCTATCGCTAATCAAACAAGCCCTCAGATATCGCTGGGGGCTTTTTGATTGCAAATTGACTTTTGCATGCCTTTTCACTACAATAGAATTACAGAAAAGGAGGCGGACATGAACTATATTGAGTTTGCTGAAAATGAGCGTCTGTCCACGATTGTCCTTGGGATGATGCGGATCAGTCAGATGAGTGAAGACGAGGTGGAGGCCTTGGTGGAGGCAGCCTTGTCGATTGGGATCAACACTTTTGATCTGGCAGATATTTATGGCGATGGCCAGTGTGAGGTCTTGCTGGGTAGGGTTCTCAAGCGCCGTCCGGATCTTCGGGACCAGATGTGGATCCAGTCCAAGTGTGGGATTCGCAAAGACGGCTTTACTTATTTTGACTTTTCTAAGGACTATATTTTGGACTCTGTCGATGGTATCCTCGAGCGTCTGCAGATCGAGCGCTTAGATAGTCTCCTCCTTCATCGACCGGATGCCCTCATGGAGCCGGAAGAAGTGGCGGAAGCTTTTGATCAGTTGGAGCAAGCGGGCAAGGTTCGTCATTTTGGGGTGTCCAATCAAAATCCTATGATGATGGAATTGCTTAAGACGGCTGTCAAACAACCTCTCAAGGTCAACCAGTTGCAATTGAGTGCCGCCTTTACGCCCAGCTTTGAAGCTGGTTTTCATGTCAATATGGAAGGGTCAAAAGCAGCTGTGAGAGATGGCAGTGTCTTTGAGTATTGTCGCTTAAACGATACGGTGATTCAGGCCTGGTCTGTCCTCCAGCATGGCTATTTCAAGGGAAATTTTGTCGGCAAGGAAGAGTTTGCAGCTCTCAATCACGTCCTCAATGACTTAGCGAAAAAATACCAGGTCACACCGACAGCCATCGCTCTTGCCTGGGTCCTCCGCTATCCTGGTAAGATGCAGGCGGTCATCGGAACGACCAGGCCACAGCATGTCCTTGAAGCAGGGAAAGCAGCAACAGTCACTTTGACGCGCAAGGAATGGTACCAAATCTACTTGGCGGCGGGAAATGATTTGCCTTAGAATAATGGTTATCAAACCAGATTCCACTCTTATCGGTGGTCTGGTTTTTTGTTTTGTAGTTTTCAGATTTTTCTTGACAAGTCTTTCTTTTTTATGGTATTCTTTATGCAACAAGTGTTGCGCAACAAATGTTGCGTGAAAGGAGTCTTATGCCACCCAAGGTTAAATTTAGTAAAGAGGCTATCATTGGGACAGCTTTACAATTGGTGAGAGAAGAGGGCATGGCTAGTTTAACTGCTCGAGCATTAGCGGAGAAACTGGGAGCCACACCGAGAGTCATTTTTGGGCAATTTGCCAATATGTCCGAGTTACAAGCAGAGGTTATTGGTGCTGCGGAGATGGTCGTGGTGGAGTATATTCGCAAGGCCTTAGAAGATGAGAAACCTTTCCGATCTGTCGGGGTTGCTTATATCCTTTTCGCCTCAAAAGAGCCCCAACTTTTTCAATTGCTTTTCCAAAATCCTAGCAAAGATCCGATTCGTCGCTTTCAAGATTTTCTTCCCATGAAGGATCATAGTTACCAATTGGTTCTGGATTCGATTGTCGCAGACTATCCTTTGACTGTAGAGGAGGCTAGTCGCTTGTACCAGCATCTCTTTATCTACTCCCACGGGATGGCCTCTATGGTTGCTTCTGGCATTTATCAGTTCGGCATGGAAGAAGTGATTGGATTACTGACAGAGGTTTGTCAATCTCTCATCAAAGAAATGGTAGGAAAGAAATGATTCAACTAGAAAATGTGCACAAAAGTTACGGCCAAACCAAGGTTTTAAAAGGGATTGATTTGCAGATTCAAGACCAGGATGATGTGGTGATCCTCGGCCCTTCTGGATCGGGGAAATCAACTCTCTTAAATGTGCTGTCAGGATTAGAAAAGGTAGACGAGGGGCATATCCTCATTCAAGGACAAGATTTATCACAACTCACGGATGCCCAACTGACAGCCTTTAGACGTGAGAAGATTGCTTTTATTTTCCAGCAGTATTATCTATTGCCGAATCTAACGGTTAGACAGAATGTAAAGATGGGAGCTGATCTGGCAAACAATCATGATTTTTTGCAGATCATCGAGGATTTGGGGCTTGGCGATAAGCTGGACAAGTATCCGAGTGAATTGTCTGGTGGAGAACAGCAGAGAGTCTCCATTGCTCGGGCCTTGGCCAAAAAGCCAGAGATTCTTTTCTTAGATGAGCCGACGGGCGCCCTGGATGAAGAAACAGGGCGAAAGATTCTCGACTATATCTGGAAACTGAAGGAAAAGCTGGGCTTTACCCTCGTCATGGTGACGCACAACCAAAATATTGCGGATATGGCCAGAACTATTATCCGTGTCAATAGTGGCAAGATTACAGAAGTTGAGACCAATGATCAACCTCAGACTGCTTATGAGATTGGATGGTAAGCCATGTTTTCAGTAAAAGATATTCGTAAATTAGTTGTCGTCAGTATCATTGGGGTTTGTGCGGTCTTTGTGGCCAATCTCTTCTTGAATTTTTACCTGGATATCGAGCAGTTGGAGATTTCGAAAACCAATCCCATGATGCAGACCTACTATGATGCCCAGGTTTCGCTTTCCTGGATGGTGGCCATGGTCAGTGGGGTTGTCTTGTCCTTGACGTCGGTCCTTCTCATGTGTTTTTATATCAAACAATTTGTTGATGACCACAAGGAACAATTAGGGATTTTAAAGGCTTTGGGCTATAGCAATGGCCAGTTGGCTAAACGATTTTGGGCTTTTGGACTCAGTTTTGGGGCTGGAGCGCTTCTTGGCTATTTCGCTTCATTTCTCATGATGGGACATTTTTACGACTTCCGTAATGAGAAGGGGATTTTGCCAGAAATTACCATTCACTTTCATTGGCAGCTCTTGCTTGCCTTGGTGATCCTGCCAACGACCTTCTTTATGCTTCTCGCGATTGGTTATGCTAGAAGACAACTACAAACGCCAGCGCTTCGCTTATTGAAAAAATCTCCAACACCAATCAAGGTCCAAAGGAGAAAGAGGGCTCCTAAGAAAGAGAAAGACTTCTTAAAAGAGCTAGCTTCGTCACTGATTTGGGAGAGAAAATCGATCTTGTTTTTTGTGGTCTTTGGCTCCATGTGTTTTGCGGCCATGGTTCAATTGTCCTTTGGCCTCAGGGATTACACAGATGATATCATCCAAACCATGATGATCATGATTGGCTTGATCCTTTCTTTCTCGATACTCTTTTTGTCATTGGGGATTGTGGTCTCAGAAAGTCGCGAAACCTTGGCCCTCATGAAGGCTTTTGGCTACACTGATCGTGAATGCCAAAGTCATATTCTCGCTCCCTATCGTTTTTGGGCCTATCTAGGATTTGTTCTTGGGACAGCTTATCAATATGGCATCATGGAAATCTTGATTGGTGTGATCAAAGATACGGTTCCTGAAAAGATTGAGCATCACTTTGATGGGAATGTGTGCTTTTGGACCTTGATAGGTTTTGCTGTGATTTATGAAAGCCTCTTTTATCTATCCAACAGAAAACTCCAAAAACAAACCATTAAAGAAGTGCTTCTAGCTGAATAAATAGAAAAGAGAGTGGGACAGAAGTCC
>NZ_JAPVYQ010000024.1:0-1027 GCF_041431935.1 Streptococcus sp. 27098_8_99
ACGCTTTATGCACCCTAGAGGAGTCGAACCTCTAACCGCCTGATTCGTAGTCAGGTACTCTATCCAGTTGAGCTAAGGGTGCTCGTTCCTATTCAATTATTACATAGCCTTGCGACCATGCACCCTAGAGGAGTCGAACCTCTAACCGCCTGATTCGTAGTCAGGTACTCTATCCAGTTGAGCTAAGGGTGCTTCTTTCAACCTTTGTCTATGCCGAGGACCGGAATCGAACCGGTACGATCGTTACCAATCGCAGGATTTTAAGTCCTGTGCGTCTGCCAGTTCCGCCACCCCGGCCTCCTCAAGCGAACGACGGGATTCGAACCCGCGACCCCCACCTTGGCAAGGTGGTGTTCTACCACTGAACTACGTTCGCATTGCTTTCTTTATATAAAAAAATGCCGGCTACATGACTTGAACACGCGACCCTCTGATTACAAATCAGATGCTCTACCAACTGAGCTAAGCCGGCTCATTATTATTCTCTTATGCGGGTTAAGGGACTTGAACCCCCACGCCGTAAAGCGCCAGATCCTAAATCTGGTGCGTCTGCCAATTCCGCCAAACCCGCAAAATATGACCCGTACTGGGCTCGAACCAGTGACCCATTGATTAAAAGTCAATTGCTCTACCAACTGAGCTAACGAGTCTTAAAATAATTTTCATTATCTTAACGGTCCCGACGGGAATCGAACCCGCGATCTTCGCCGTGACAGGGCGACGTGATAACCGCTACACTACGGGACCTATGGGAGTTAACGGGATCGAACCGCTGACCCTCTGCTTGTAAGGCAGATGCTCTCCCAGCTGAGCTAAACTCCCAAATGAGCCTAGTATCTACTAGGCTCAATCTCTTGCTAAGCGACTACCTTATCTCACAGGGGGCAACCCCCAACTACTTCCGGCGTTCTAGGGCTTAACTGCTGTGTTCGGCATGGGTACAGGTGTATCTCCTAGGCTATCGTCACTTAACTCTGAATGATTAAACATTCAAAATTGAACATCTATATTCTAACAAGTTAACCTT
>NZ_JAPVYQ010000025.1:0-638 GCF_041431935.1 Streptococcus sp. 27098_8_99
ATTGACTACGATACTATGAACGCAGAAGTGACTGTTAATGTCACTAAGAATGCGACAACAGGTGTCTTGACAGCCAATGTCACAATGCCAGCGGATAGCGAGTTTAACAACTATGCGGTAGCGCCAGTGACAGCGCAATTTGACTTCAGTAAAGTCTTGGCAGGACGCACTCTAAAAGATGGAGAATTCAGTTTTGTCTTGAAAGATGCGAGCGGTCAAGTTCTCCAAACGAAGACCAATGATGCATCAGGTAAAGTAGCCTTTGATGCGCTCACATACAAGAACAACGAAGTTGGTGTTCATAAGTACACCGTAGAAGAAGTAGCAGGCTCAGAAGCGGGAATGACCTATGACCCAATGAAGGCAGAGGTGACAGTGACTGTAACGAAAGATGGCCATACTCTTACAGCGACCAAAGCCCTTCCAACGGATACCGAGTTCAATAATATCTTTACACCGACAGCAACAAGTGCCCAATTCAATTTCACTAAGAAATTGGAAGGTAAAACACTTGAAGCTGATGCCTTTACTTTTGAATTGCTTGAAAACGGCAATGTGATCCAAACGAAGAAAAATAAAGCTGACGGCACGATCCAATTTGACGCTATTTCATATGATAAAGAAGGTACACATACCTA